>JAQYIU010000001.1 GCA_028721415.1 Lachnospiraceae bacterium
CTGTGGTGCAGTCGAAAACTACAAATAACACAGATACCTCTGCCGGCAAAAAGGCTGGTGCCAAAGGAAACGGCAAGAAATTCTATGAGATTGATATTCAGGATATTCCAAAAGAAGTGATGGAGATCGTGGATAGTATCAGCCCGGAAACCAAGATAGCCGTAGCGATTTGCGTGTTAATTGCCTTTATCTATGGATTTATGCGCCGCCGACGCCAGCATTTGAGCGAAGAGACAGAACAAACATTATATAAAGATTGATAAAACCGTTGGGAGAAAAAAATGATTTCAGAAAATGTAAACAGCATTTTGCGTGTGATAATTTCAAATTTTCAGACACCAGTCGTTATTATTCTTCTGGTGCTTATGGTTGCAACCGTTATTGTGGCCGGAACCTTTGTGTATGAGTTCTTCATTGAGCATCGTAAACTGAAGGCTGATGTTCCGAAATTAATTGAGAACATTAATATGGCTGAAACAAAAGAATTAACGAAACTGATTGACCAGAACAAGCTACTGCCGAGACAGAAAATAGCCTTGCAACAATTGATTGAAGAAAAGAAGATGGATGAAAATACCCGGGAAACCTATGCGGCTCAGCTTCTCTTTGAAGAAGAGGAGCATTATCAGAAATACTTAAGATGGCCTCAGATGATTTCTAAACTGGGTCCGATGTTTGGACTCCTCGGAACATTAGTTCCGTTGGGACCGGGGTTGATGGCACTGGGACAGGGAAATACAGAGATGTTATCCCAGTCTCTCCTGATCGCCTTCGATACCACATCCGCCGGTGTTGTCATTGCGGCCATTGCGTTAGTGATTGCACAGATTCGGAAACAATGGTATCGCAGATATTCACAGACGCTGGAGTCCCTTATGGAAGTGATCCTTGATAAGATGAAACTTCAACCAGAGAACACAGACGCAGGAGGTGCCGAATGTTAAAAAACAGAAAACGCCTTTCCCGCCCCTTTGATGGGGAGGATGACAATGAGAACCCAATGGACAGCCTGACTAACCTATTCGATGTCATGTTGGTGTTCGCCTGTGGTCTTATGGTTGCTCTGGTCATGAGCCTCAATGTGGATGTATCCAGATTGGATCAGGCGGTCATCGAATATAAGAATGACGGTGGAGGAAAAGCAACCGTAGAAGAATCCGATGGAGTCAGTATGGAAGAAGTAGGAACCGTCTATCGGGATCCGAAAACAGGAAAGACCTACATATTAGATGAAAATTCAGGAGCTCAGACAGACTCAGCCGGAGAATAGTGTCCGGAACACAAAGGGATGATATATGTCAGATTCTTTAAATTTGTCATGCTAATGCATGACGCGCATCTTGCATAGATTTATGACATATAACATAAAAACAAATTAAATTACATCATAATCTCTCGGAATCCTGAGTGATTATATCCAGCACAGCTGGTAATGAACGTTGAAAAGTGAATATTATCCGAAATGAATAAAAATAAGCATGAGAAACAGACATAACTTTCGCTATGCCTTAAAAAGGTGTATAATAATCATAGGATTATGCCACTTCTAAAATCAACTTTCGTAGGGTGGATTCAAAGGGCAGATCCCATGCATCAAGATGTTGCAGCATCATGATGTTATAGAGGCGGCAGTACCACATCTTAGTAGAGCGGTGTCTGCCGCTTTCTAATAGAAAATCATACTTCTCACGTTTATTGGAACGTTCTGCAGAAGTTCTTGCATTAAATTCTTTTTTCCATTCGTCACTGTCACGCGGCGGTATGTTGATCAGCCGCGGATTGTCCTTTGTGGCAAGGTGGACTGTTCTTCCATACTTGGAATCAGAGCAGGGATGTTCGCAGGAGCAGCCGTATTTTCTGCTTGCAAGAGGACAGCGATATTTTAGTCTATGTTTCGCAGGTTCTGAACCATCATGATTCATTCGGAGACCTTCTTTGCAGACAGGAACCCCATCCTTGCCAATGGTAAAGTCATTTTTATATTTGACTTTAATCCCCCGTTTTTCATTCAGGTCAATAAAAGGAGTAATTCCATTGCGTTTACAGTATTGATAAACAGGCATGGCATCATGTGCGGAATCAAGAAGCAGCTTGGATATGTTAAATTCAGGCAAAAAGCTTCTCATTCTGAAAAAGGCATGCAGAAAGCCGTGGGAATCGTGTCTCGAGGCAGGATTCAGCAAAGGGAAAACAGGAAGGTCGCTCTCTGAATCAGAAGCAACCAGCATATATAAATCGTATCCATGATAAAAACAGGACCGGGATGAATCCCATCCGATGTCGCAATCAGGCTGGGAAAAGTAGCGGTCACAGGAACAGTCATGGATCCCTTTAGAGGAACAGTCACAGACGCGATGTTTCCGTTCTCTTGCGGAGGTAACAAAAGGAGTACCGTCGCCGGCAAGAGCCAGCGAATCGGGATCAATAAGCTGTTTGGAAACAGACTGCTGTAGGAATTCCCGGTTAAAAAGGTCAAACAGAGAACCATAAGGCTGTTCGGAAATGGAGAAGGAAGTATTTTCCAGTTCTTGTATGAGCTGCTCAACAGAGATCTTTTCAACAGGTTTTGCTTTAACCCCTTTTGCAGAAGGCTTTTTGACAGAAGCCTTAATGGGATGGATATGAGGAGACAGGTTATCTTCATCAGAATCCCATAGGCGGTTCAAAAAATCATAGAAGGTGCCAACACCGGGAGTATCACCGAATTCAAAACCACTGAGGATAGCATAAAGAGGGTTGATTTTAAGTTGTGCAGCCCACTCCGTCAGGGAAGTAACTTTAAAATCCAGAGACAGCAGGTAAGAACGGTGCATGCAGGAAGGAGTCCTGGGCTTAGGTCCAAAGACGGAGTATCTGTTTTTTAGTTTTTCATCGGTGTAGGAAAGGTCAAGATTCCAAAAACGGTCAATAATGTCCCATGTAGAGCGGGCAATGGAATTAGGATCAGGATAATATTTACGTAAATTTTTAACAACAAAGTTTTGGTAGTCGGAATGACAGCCACAGTTAACAGGTAACAAAAAAATCGCCTCCAATCGAAAAATATATCTTATAAATAAGGGCGCGAAGCGCCGCATTTTTCGATGGATTTGTCAAGTGTTTTTGATAAAAAAAGTGGGGGATTTTAATAAAAAAGGAA
>JAQYIU010000002.1 GCA_028721415.1 Lachnospiraceae bacterium
GATTTATTTTCAGAAAAGCGAGTGGACATGTGATGTGAATTCTGTCATATAGGCAGGGAAAATATCACATGTCCACTCACTTTTTCTGGCTTTTTATCTGTTCCGGACCACTGATAACAGACAAAGAGACGGAACTCCCCCGTCTTATACTAAACATCTACCTTCTAATTTGCCAAATGTAAATTCCTATTCACAGACTAGTCTCGATGGCTACCTTTGATCCTGCTGTGCTGGGATTTTTGTTCGTAGGTTTACCTCGATGACTGCTTTCATCATTTTTCTTCCTTTCTGACAGTAAAAAACACAGTAACTGAATCATTCCCTCATTCAGCACTGCGTCTTTTGCGTCTGGCTCATTATTCTTTTCTATTTCGGGTAAATGTCTTATAAAACAATCTGACATGTGCCTCTAATTTTTATATGTATTCTTCCTCTTTTTCCGGATGTCTGTCACACTCACCCAGCATAACAAGAATCGGTGCATCATACATCATTGCAATAATGACAGGATCTTCATCTTCCAGCGCACCGGCGGCAATCATTTTTGTAAATAACCCACTGTGATAATCATGGATCTGATTGACATATCTCCTCGAATAAAGCTCTGACAGTTCCGGAGACCGAAACTGTTCAATAGTCATCATCCGCCTGAACCTGCTGACATACTCATCATGCAGAGAATACTCGATCAGAGATTTTACCTTTTGAACAAGATCATCTGCAGAAATTTTTTCAAATACGGTTACATCCTGTTCCGAATCCGTTACATGAACAGAAATCGTATCCGTAAAATCTTCGTATCTTCTGGCTGTTTCTTCAAATATTGCATCAAATATTTCCTGCTTGCTCTTGTAATGCTTATATAAAGAAGGAGCTTTTATTCCGACTGCGGAAGCTATCTGCTCAACACTCACCGCATCATATCCTCTTTGTGAAAACAATCGCAGTGATTCCAAAAGTATTTTTTGTTTTGTGTTCATCATCCCATTTTCCTTTCTCCTGCAATACAGCTAATATTCATTAGCTGTATTGCAGGAGAAATATCATTAGCTGTCAAGAGAAAACCTATTCAAACTTATGTCACGCAAACTTATGTCAACTATAGGATTCGACAATAGAAAGGATAGATAGAATTGTTTTTTTATCCATAATAGAAACCTCCTATGATTTATATCTGATGATTCATAGAAGGCCTTGTAATTACTTACATTTTATTTTTGGGAAGACTTTATTTTACAGACGTGTCTCTGTCAAATGGGGACATAATTTTTTCTCCATCTGCAAAAACAATCTCAACATTTTTATCGTATACATCACAATAATAGGCAATATCAGAAGCAACTTTTGCTCTTGTAATCAAGGTTTTACTCAAATCCAATTGATTCAGTTTCGTTTTTCTGATAGCAATCCATCTTAAATTCTTTTGATTGGATAAATCCAGTTGAGGAATATTCATCCAGAAAAGACGCAAAGATTCTAATTTCTCCTGATTGGATAAATCCAGTGAAGTTATCGGTGTTTCCTGAAGGCTCAATCCCGTTAACTGTTTCTTATTTTTCAGATCAAGATTTTTTATAGAGGCTTTTGAAAGGCTTAAGGATTTCAAATTTGTCTGATTCTTAATATTAATATTTTTCAGAGAAGGACAAATTGCTATATCAAGAATTTCCAATTTATTTATTTCTCCTAATTTCACTTTGGTGAGCTTTCTCGCTTCACATATATCCAATTCTTTTAATTTTCGGCATGAAGAAACATCGAGCGATTTCAGGCGATTATCATCCATAATAAATATCTTGGTAAGATTCGTGCATCCCTTTAAGTCTAATTTTTCTACCGTACTTCCATTTGATATATACACTTCTTTTAACTTTTTACAATTTGTTAACTTTACCTCTTTGATATAACTGGTAAATGGCTGTTCCCCAATACTCACGTACTCCAATTTTTTATTTCGAGATAAATCTAAAACACCCTTTGGTCTTCTACTATCAGAATCATATTCTCCACAAATAAAAGAACGAAGATTCGTAAAATATTCGATTCCTTTATAATTGGTAATATTCTTCATATTTTTCTTATGTTTGGTATTTCTCAAATCCAATTTTTTAACTTTATTTATCTCACTTTTTGAAAGAGAGCCATCATGATTCTTATCATAGACTTGTATTCTTTTTCGGAAATTTACATCTGGAAAATTCGAAGAATTGATCCGGACATTTGATGCGGCATCTACATTTTTCCCACCAGAAAATACGACTACAATAAATACAAATAGCGGTATTATAACATAGTTGCAAAGTTTCTTTCTCATATAACTCCCTCCAATCAAATATGTTGTATCAATATGAAACTGTTATTGATATTATCAGTATAATATCCCTTTTTGTTTACGTCAACTATAGCTTTGTCATTTCCCGTTGCCCGTTGCATCGTTAACATTGACTTACTTTGATTGAAAACTAATAATAAAAGCGAAATCCCATACCTAAAATAGGTAAAAACTTCGCTGAAGATTTCTGACACGCGTTTTACTCAACTGCGTACTCAATCTGTACTCAATTTTTAGAATATTTAAACGGTTTTTGACGATTTTCAGCGGTCATTCCCATTACTTTCAAATAGAATGCAAAAAGGCCCAAAACCCCCATAATCACTTGATTATACCGTAATTATAAGGGTCTTGGACCTTTATATCCTTAAGATGAAATTTCTATGCAAACTTTGCGCTACATACCCATCTGTGCAGCAACCTCAGCAGCAAAATCATCCTGTTTCTTCTCGATTCCTTCACCTGTTTCCATACGAACGAATCCTTTGATTGTGATCTTAGCGCCGTTAGCTTTTGCTACTTCTTCAACGTATTTGCCTACAGTCTGTTTTCCGTCTTCTGCTTTAACGTAAACCTGATCTAATAAGCAGATTTCTTTTAATTCTTTGTTCAGACGACCTTTTACCATACCCATGATAATCTTGTCGTTTGCGTCTGGTTTTTCGTTTTTAGCAGCAGCTTTTAAAATTTCCTCTTCTTTTGCAAGGTAATCCTGATCTACTTCTGCTCTGCTTGTATATTTTGGGCTTAATGCTGCAACCTGCATACATACGTTTTTAGCCATTTCTTTTACTTCGTCGTTTACAACATCGGATTCAACGTCAACTAAAACACCGATTTTTCCACCCATGTGTGTGTAGGAAGCTACGAAACCTGCAGCTTCTTTTACCTGCTGGAATCTACGGATGTTCATGTTCTCACCGATAACAGCGATCTGGCCTGCAAGAGCTTCTTTTACAGTTTTTGTTGTGTCAAATTTCCATGGTTCTGCAAGGAATGCATCAACGTCAGCTGCTTCTGTGTCCATAGCCTGCTCAGCAACCTGTGCAACGTATGCCTGGAATTTTTCATTTTTTGCAACGAAGTCTGTCTCTGCGTTAACTTCTACTGCAACAGCGTTTGCTCCGTCTTCAGAAACAAGAACTTTTACGATACCTTCTGCTGCAATTCTTCCTGCTTTTTTCTCAGCAGTTGCAAGACCTTTTTCTCTTAAAAATTCAATTGCTTTATCAAAATCGCCTTCTGTCGCTGTAAGTGCTTTCTTACAATCCATCATTCCGGCACCTGTCATCTCACGTAATTCTTTTACCTGTTTTGCTGTAATAGCCATTTTAATTCCTCCAAAAATCAAATAATCTCTCTCGAGTGTTTACACAAAAATGCCTCGGCCTGTCAGATGCAGGCTGAGGCTATGGTTTTTGCAAATAGGATTAAGCTTCTGCTTCCTCTTCTTCTGCAACTTCTGCATCCTGTCCCTGATTTCCTTCGATAACAGCGTCAGCCATTTTGGAAACGATTAATTTAACTGCACGGATAGCATCGTCATTTCCTGGGATAACGTAATCTAATTCTTCAGGATCACAGTTTGTATCACAGATACCAACTAAAGGAATACCAAGAGTATGTGCTTCCTGAATACAGATTCTTTCTTTTCTAGGATCTACTACGAAAATCATATCAGGAATTTCCTGC
>JAQYIU010000003.1 GCA_028721415.1 Lachnospiraceae bacterium
CCGAATCTTTCGATTAAAGCTTTCACTTTATCAACGGCTTCTGCTCTAGCGTCGTCTTCGATTCTTGCATTCACAACCAGTGCTAATTCATACTTATTCATGGTTATCCTGCACCTCCTTTTGGTCTTTCTGGTCCTCTCATCTCGAGAGAACAAGGATTTTCACACTACAGTTATCCATTATATCACAGAGCATTTTTAAAAACAAGCAAAAATTTATATTTCTTTTTATAATTTCTTCTGTAATTTTTCATGTTTCTTGTTCAATATATCCCCGGAAATTCTTCTCCACAAGCTTTCTCGGAACCATTACCTGTCTACCGCAGTTCATGCATTCTAATCGAAAATCCATTCCGACCCGCAGTAATTTCCATTCATTCGCTCCACAGGGATGCGGTTTCTTCATTTTGATTATTTCTCCGACCTGAAAATTCATATGTTATAAAGCACCTCCTGCCATTTTTATCAGTAATCTCACTATACCAAACTTCCTGCTTTCCGTCAAAGATTACCGGGATTTTCTTTGCAGGTTTCTTATCATCCACAAAATACACATACTGCCTATTACACTTACAGCTATTATGGCAAGCATAATCCATCTGCTGTCATTCTCTTGAACAGTATTGTTTGTTTTTTTATGAGCAGCCTGATTTTTATAATATTCCCGAACTTCTCTTTTCTTTGATATTACACAGGAAACTGTTTTTTCTTCCAGATCTGAATCCGAGCAATTTCCCGCCCGATCCCAGGCTTTATAACTGATGGTTTGGCTTCCCTCATACTCCTCAAGTTCTATCTCATGACTATGAGTATCCCCGAAATCTTTTGCATCTAATCGATAAATACTATCTTTTTTTCCGCCTTGTTCACAATGAATCTTCACTTCCACATAATCCAGTTCATAATTATCCAGTGCTGTCACAATAAATGTATGACTCTTTTCTTTATATATTTTCTCCTCCACTCCACTGAGCTGTACTGCAGGCGGCGTTTTATCTACCGTAAAACGAATCGGTTTATTCTTAATCTCATTGGTCGTTTCTCTGATTACTGTTTTTTTACCCTTACGAATAACATAGCTGTTCGAATACAAAGTAATCTGATACATTCCTTCCTTTTCAAAATTTTTCTTCAGAATACGATATTCTTTTTTATGCCAGCCTTTTTTGCCCCTTTGATACCGGGATGGATCCTGATGTGTTATGATATAATCTGTTTGCTCTTCTTCTGATTGCCATGACAGATCCTTTCTATTCTCATTATCCTTCCATACCGAAATATGTACATCTGTATTATTTACATTTACTTCATTCAGGATAATATCTTCTTCCTGAGGTAAAAATGTTCTGTCTATTATTTCTTCTGTTGACTTTGCCAAAGAATATATGGAACCAAATCGATTCACATAAAACGGTATTCCTTCCTCTTCCGTTGCCGGATTACCAGCATAATCCTCTCCCGATATTTTCAGTACATAAATTCCATCTACTATTCCTTGATGGGGAAGGTCATACCAGCGCATCCTTATTCCATTATTCCCATTCAGATAAATTTTTTCTCTCACAAACACCGGCTTTTGCCTCTGTCCCCCATCCAGTCGATATATTTCTGCCCGAAAAGTATTGTAATTCAGATGATCATCTGTACAGGTCAGAATTGGAGCAATTCTCCCACTGTAAGCCATCCCTTTCTCGAGTCCTTCTATCTTCATCTCGGGTTTTGTCTGATCCAGAGTAAATTCCGGTATCCGTATAATTTCTGAGACATTTCCCGCCATATCTTTACATTGTACTGAGATACGATAATCTCCATCCTGCTCCACTGAAAGTAAAGCGTCATAACGAGTCTTTCCAGTCATTTTTTTCTGCGTGTCAATGACACTCTGTATCTCTGTTTTTTCCTGCCCGGACAGTTCTTCTCCCCTCTTTCTGACATCAATTTGAATCTTGATATCTTCTTCCTTCAGATTCTGATCTTTCACTGTCAGAAATATCTTTTTGGGTGAAGAAAAATATTTTCCGTTCCTGACGTCTTCCCAGTTCATTTTAAGTTCAACCTCCGGTATCGTCTTATCAATGGTAAAGCTCTGATCTTCATCCCATCTGGTTCGATTCCCGGCATAATCTGTTACGTCTAATTTGATTTTATAATCTTCTCCATCTCCATAAAAAACAACTTCACATTGGTGTACTTCCCCTTTCCCTGTCCATTTTCCAATATCATAGTTTTGATTCGTTCCCTCAATATTCCACTCTACAGCATCAGGATCAAAATTCCAGTCTTGCACCGTCACCAATGCTGTTCTGGCATGATTGTAATAAATTTTCTTATCCGATTGGATGTTTGTTTGATTGTCCCTATGCGTTTGATTGTCTTTATACGTTACAGATACTTTCGGTTTCTCACAATCCAGCACAATTTTATACTCATCATAGGTTCTGGTACTGATATGTCCTGCATTATCTGTCATTTTTGCTTCAATCACAATCGGATTATTCTGACAGGACTCCGTAAAATCTTTCGCTACTAAAGTCATGTTCTTATTGCCCGAATATATTACATCTTCCTGAGACGTATAATCTCTTCTTGCATACAAAATTCTTTTTTGCTCTGAATCTTTTTCCTTTTTATCCTGGGCAGAAATCTTCAGTTCCCTGATTCCTGAAAAAGAATCCTCTCCTGTAACCATTAGTTTCAGGGATTGATTAAAGTATTTTACTTTATTTTCTTCATCCGTAAAAGCAGCCTCTGGAACAATAATATTCAGGCTGTTTACTTTATCATGCATCCGTTCTGATTCAACCACAAATCCTTTCCCCTGAATCTCTGAGCTTTGTAATCCACAATGATCTTCCGAAATCACCCGAAAACTGCCTTTAAAATCATCCCAGTCTGTCACAAATTCTGCCTGATATTCCTGTAAACTCTCTGAAGGAATCTCTTTTATTTCATTTTCTTTTTTCTCCGCAGAATACCAGACATGATTGCCATTCTCATCAAAAAATTGACATTGAATTGCGCTGATTCCACTGATAACATCCTTTGCTGTAATTTTCACCCGTATTAGCTGCTTACTAAAATATCGATAAGTTCGAAATGGAAGAAAACAAAGATCTGGTGCATCCAGACGAACATCTCCTTCCTGCAAACGCTCTGCCTGATAACGAATGACTGGCGGTTCTCTGTCATAGGTTACTCTTTCTTCTATATTGTCAGAAATTCTGCCGCTGCCATCTTCTGCCCACATATTGACCGTATGGTTTGCCTGCGTTTTTATCATCAAAACTGCCTCATTGATTCGGTTTTCTCCTTGATAATGGCTTGTCCATTGCAAAGCATAATCTTCCTCACGCAAAGATGAGTTCACCGGACTGCCATCAGCATAAAACATCTGATTCTCCATATGAAAATCTGCCTGATTAAAATTCTCCTCAATCACTCTTATTTTCATAACTGGTTCCTGCACAAAGTAATCCCGATTCAAATACGTTTTCTCTGCCTCATTCTGATAAGTCACCTCTTCTATAATAGGTACTGTCTGATCTACCGTATACACCGGTCCTTGGTACACGCCTTCGTTCATACAATTATCTTCTTCCGCACTGTTTCCTTTGATATGCCATCCAGCCGAATCCCGGTAACTTAAACAAACTTTGAAATGTCCTTCCTCTTTTGGACTCCATTTTAATATATATCTGTTTTGACGAAACTCCCAGTTCAACTGCTCCTCTTCATATAACCGGGTAATCTCTTTCTTTTCCTCTGTTTTATAATCAATTTGATATATTTTCAGATCAACCTCATCCGGAAAAAAATAATTTTCTGTAATTTCTATCGTTACGACTCCTTCTTTTTTTGTATACACTTCACATTCCGATGAAGTAATCCCCCGCAAATTATTTCTTATTACTTTATTCACATTCTGAACATTGGAACAATCTTTATAAATATTCGAAATCTCCCCATAATCTACAGATAACACCGGCTCTTTTGTATCTATAATAAATTCCTCACTGTCATATTCCTGCTCTTCTTCACACCATATCCTGAATTTCCATCTCCCATCTTCTTGAAAACTGAATTTTATATCATAATAATCCTCTCTCTCCTCTTCTTCCCATCCTGGAATAAGATAGTTACCTTGATCATCTTCATTTTCTGTATCACTCATTGATTTTTCTGCTATGTTGTCCAATGGTATCGCCGTAATTTTTATATTTTCACCATCATATTCTTCTTTTCTGACAGATATAGACGCAGATACACCACAATTATAATATGCTATCCCTTCTTTTTGATATTCATTTTCTATCGGCCACAACACAATCGCAGAAATTTCATCGGTTTCTTTTGCACACATCATCGGATCGTTCTCTATACACCTCATTAAAATTACAATACCTATTCCGATATACAAAAGAAATCTGCTTTTTCTCTTTTGCACAACATCCAAAATCTTATGGAGCCGCACCTGATTATTCCTCCTCTCTGAGTGACAACGTCTGATCAGCCAGGAGAACTTTTCTTTTTGCCTCCTTCACAAACAGTCTTAATTCTTCTATCTCACTATCCTCAAAAAATATACGCAATATAGCGATTCTATCCTGTTGTTCTTTTGTCTCCCCTTCAATCAGGAACAACTCCTCCATCAGTTTCTTAGCTGATATTCTATTACTGCCCAGAAATTCCTGTGCATAATTTCCTATTTCTATGGCGATTTCTTTGGAAATCAAATATACCGATGCCGCATCTGATTCCGTACTGTTTTTTTTCAGCGTTATCTGATTCAGTTCATGTAAAGTATCATAAAACTCTTCAAATCCTTCCTTCACGTTCTCTCCACTTTTATCTCCTCCTTTTTCAACAAATGTATCGTAATATTTACAAATCTGCTCATATAACCCCGCCCTCTTTCTCTTTGAGGCAGAAAAATCAGGACTCTGCGTCCTTCTGATATCCTGAAACCATACTCTGGCTTCTTTTTTACCGATCATACCTCCCATATAATAAAAATATCCGATTCCTACTTCATAACAAAACTCACAATACCCTTTCGGATCTTCTCTCAAAAAAATATCCAAAACATTTTTTCCTGCGTATGAAGCCTCCATTAAACTCATCATAGCTGCCGCATCTTCAATACTAAAATCATTATAATTTATAAAATGCTCTGCAATACTCTCATATATCTTCTTTTCTCCCGGCATAATCTGCAGCGCCATTTTATAATAATCCATCACTTTTTCGTATACGACAGCTTTCTCTGCCTGATTTATAAACGATATTGCCTGTTCATATTTGCTTTTATTCACACTCTGACGAATTACAATTGAAATACATCCACATATAATAAATCCTGTCAATATTATCTCTAAACCTATCCTCTTTTGTTTCCTCCTTGTTTGCAATTCTAATTCTTCTTTTTTCAGATGATTCAGGGCAAATTTCAATGCAAAACAGTCCTGGTATCTCTTCTCCGGTTGCTGCTCTGTACACTTCATTATGATTTGTTTTAATCGGTCTGATACTCTTTTCCCCTCCCAGTTCGGAAAATCCTTGTCTGATAATGATCTTTCAGAAGACGTTCCCATAAGCAAACTATATAATGTCATACCAAAAGAAAAGATATCTGTTCTCTCGTCATTTTGTTTTATCCCGGAATATTGTTCCGGAGCTGCATATCCGCTGCTTCCTAAACATTGATCATCTGCTGTCTCTTTTCTACAATATTCCCTGGCTGTTCCAAAATCAATCAGTTTAATCCGTCCATCTGATTGCATCATAATATTAGATGGCTTTAAATCACAATAAATAATCGGAGGTCTTCGGGTATGCAGATAAAGCAGTACTTCACAGATCTCACAAGCCCACTTTATTACCTTTCTTTCTGGCTGAGGTCCCCACATATCAATCAGCTCCTGTAAAGTGACTCCCTCAATATAATCCATCACAAGCAAGACATTATCTTTTTTCTGAATTACATCAATAATCCGTGGAAGATTAGGATGATTTAAATGTTTTAATATATTCGTTTCTGCAATTAATCTCTGACGGAGCATTCCTCCCTGCCCTTCTTTTTCTTTTTGAATTTCTTTGATTGCCCACTTTTGTTCTAACAATTGATGCTCTGCCAGATAAACAGTTCCCATCCCTCCTCTTCCAATTTCTTTTATAATTTTATATTTTCCGTCTATCACCAGCCCATTTTCCAACATTGTTTTATCCTCACCAAAATGATATACTTAATATTCAGATTAAATATAGAAGGAGCGATACTATGATAGCAAAAGATGATATTGTTATAAGAAAAGCTATTTTACATATTTTAGATACTGTTCACGGTGACTGTATTTTATCCAATACTCTTCTGGATCCAGGTCCTGATCTTTATGAATTCATTCGAAACCATATATACAAAATCGTATCCAGCGACGACACAAAAGACTGTGAATTCAATCCGGAAACTTCTCCCATTTATTCTGTTTTGGAAACCTGGGATGAATCGGATGAAACTTCTTTTATTGAAGCTAGTCAGACAATTGCCGAAAAACTATATATCGCCATGGGGGAAGGACTAGATATTCCCGCTGCAGATCTCCTTTTTGTAACTTTCCAGGCAGAGGGCATCATCTATCTCGCATTATTAAAAATGAATTATAAAGAAAGCTATACCCATAGCATTTCTGTCAATCATCCTGAAATTGAAGAAGAACCAAGTGACAACGAGGAGGAAATTTCTGTTATTCACGCAGATATTATAAAATCAAAAGCACTTCTTCCTTCAACAGGTACCCGCATACCAGAGGCAATCATCATCAATCTTTCTGATCTTCATATAAAATTACTGGAAAAACGTTATGAAATTAATGGAGAAAAAATATATTATCTCTCAGAAAGATTCCTTGTCTGTCATACTAATCTGCCTCCAAAAAAGAAATTAAACATCCTTACCAAAGTTATCAACAATATTTCTAATAAATATGATGGTGCGGATCTGAAAACAAAAATGGATACAAAAAGTGCTTTACAAAAGGAGTACATTGACAATAAATCCTTTGATATTGAGGAAATAGGCAATCGCTTATTTGGAAAAAGTCCTGAAAAGAAATCAGAATTTGATGAGAAAATGGAGCAGTATGATCTGCAATATGACAATTTTACCGTTACCAATGAATCTACGGTAAAAAAACTGGAGAAGCAGGTTATGGTTACTGACAGCGGCATCGAGATATCTATTCCTATGGAAACTTATAACAAGTTAGCCAATCTTGAAATCCAGACTGATGTCACTGGCAAATCCACCATCATCATAAGAAACATCGACAATTTAATCTTAAAATAGCCAGAAAATCATTCTTTTATTTCTTCTCTGATAAAGACAAAAATCCCCCACATGAAGTTCATCTTTCGTGTGGGGGATTCCTATTAAATTATGTCTGTCAATTATTTATTGGATCTTCTCCAAATATTCATTTTCTCTGCTTCTGCAATCAGTTCATCTCTAAAATCAGGATGTGCAATTCCGATTAATGCTTCTGCTCTCTCCCAGGTTGACATACCCTTAAGACATACTTTACCATATTCTGTAACAACATAATGTGTATTAGGACGTGTATCTGTTACAGTGGAACCTTCTGCCAGAGTAGGACGGATTCTGGAATGAAGAACACCATCTTTGGACTTAAATGTGGAAGAACAGCAGATAAAACTCTTACCACCTTTGGATAAATAAGCACCCAGTACAAAATCAAGCTGTCCGCCAGCACCACTAATCTGTTTCACACCTGCACTCTCTGCATTAACCTGTCCAAATAAATCAATATCCACCGCATTATTGATGGAAATAAAATTGTCAATCTTGGCAATGGTATCAATTCCGTTCGTGTAATCAACCGGAGCACTCATACATTCCGGGTTGTCATCCAGATAATCATACAATTTCTGTGTTCCTGCACCGAATGCATATACCTGACGGCCTCTGTCAATCGTCTTCTTAGAACCATTAATTTTACCTGCTTTTGCTATATCAACAAATGCATCAACGTACATCTCTGTATGTACACCTAAATCTTTCAGATCTGATTCCGCAATCATGGATCCTACTGTATTAGGCATACCACCGATACCTAACTGAAGACATGCACCATTTGGAATCTCTTCCACAATAAGTTTTGCAACTGCTTTATCTACATCTGAAGGCGGAGCACCTGCACCCATCTGACCGATAGTAGGGTTATCTCCCTCTACAATATAATCTACTTCTGAAATATGAATACCTTCTTCAAATCCACCAAGACAACGAGGCATCTTTTCATTCACTTCGACAATAATCACATCTGCAACATCACAAACAGCTTTCATATGAGATGCATTCGGTCCAAAGTTAAAATATCCATGTTTGTCCATAGGTGTTACCTGGAACATAGCCACATTAATATGTCTGATATGTTCTCTGTAATAACGAGGTAATTCTGAATAACGGAGAGGACAGTAATAAGCAAATCCCTGACTGATTGCTTTTCTTTCGATTCCACTCATATGCCATGAATTCCAGGTAAAATGATCTGCCACATTATCAACCTTAAAAATCTCCGGAACCCACATTAAAATACCACCATGAATCTTAACATTCTCCAGTTCGTCTGCTCTTGCAGCTAAAGCAGCATCCAGAGCAACCGGTGTTCCAGTTGTCCAACCATAGTCTACCCAGTCATTTGACTTAACTACCTTGACAGCTTCTTCTGCTGTCACAAGTTTCTGCGCATATTCTTTAATATAGCTCATGCTTCTCCTCCTTACAAAACACCATGTTTCGTTAAAAAAATATCATAGCTTTATTTTACCACTGTTGTAAATGATGGTCAACTAAAAACCTTTTTCTATTTATGAGATTACTTCTTAATACTGTTCATCTTCATCTCATTTAATTGATGAATCATATTATTTTTAAACTTTTTGGATATTGGGACAACAAGTTCATTTTGTAATATTAAAATATTCTGTTTATGATTCATCTCTTTAATATAAATAGCATTCACAATATAACTTCTATGACATCGGATAAAACCGGAGGGAAGCACACGCTCCAATTCCTTTAATGAGCCGTAGAAAGACAATTTCTCCTGGTTATAACTTACCTTTATCTTCTTCTCAAAAGCTTCAAAACAGATAATATGATCATAGGTTAAATATCTTTTCCCTTCTTTTATATCAATAATCAACCTGTCTTCAGAACAATTTCTCATTCTTTTTAATAGATGTACAAACAAATTGTGAATCTGCTCTTTTCTTTTAACACCGTTAATCGACAAAAATAAAGCAGGTCGAATATCTGGCGTTACATAACATTCAGGCGATATCGATAATGATGCAATAATCACAATTTCTGCTTCTGGATAATCAGCTCTCAACTGTAGTAATTCTTCTGGAATTACTACAGTTCTCATTTCATAAAAAATCAGATCAGCCGTTGGAGACTCTCTATTCTCTCTCCATAATAATCCTGTTTCTCTGTACTTCTTTACCGAAAGCAGCTCATCGCTCATTAACGCTGTATTATAACTGCATAAATCATGTATCTCTTCTGCAAGTTGCGTATTATAACAAATTATCAAAACTGAAATCATTATCCTCTCTTTTCTTCATCACTTCCTTCCATCAAAGAGTTTCTACCTTTTATCTATCACCATTCGCCCCGAAAATGATAATCCCATTATTCCCCCTCTCTTTTTATATCTCATTTTCGAATGCATAAACAGTATATCACATTTTTAAACATTTATGTAATTTATTGACAGAATGTACTTAAAAGCTGATAAAGCATAGTAATTTTCTATAATCTAAAAAACAGGACCACAGCCATAGACTGCAATCCTGTTTATTATTATAAGTTAAAATATACTCTCTTCCATTCACAACGTACGCGATGAATTATCCTGGATAAAACATCCGTTGATAAAATTTCAGATATATCTAATCATCCATCGACATTATGACGACCATTATTCCGTTCTGCCGTCTGTTTGTCTGAGATAGATTATTTGCCTAAGTGAGCTTTGATTGCTTCTGTTAACTTAGGAACGATCTTAGTAGCATCGCCAACGATACCGTAATCAGCAACATCAAAGATAGGAGCATCCGGATCTTTGTTGATTGCAATGATGATATCGGACTCTTCCATACCAGCTACATGCTGGATAGCTCCGGAAATACCAATTGCGAAATATACCTGAGGACGAACAGTTTTACCTGTCTGACCAACCTGTAAATCTTTTGGTTTCCAGCCGTTATCAACAACTGCACGAGAACAGGAAACTGTTCCGCCAAGAACTTCTGCTAAATCATCAAGCATTGCAAAGTTTTCTGCTGAACCAACACCACGTCCACCGGAAACGAGGATTTTAGCTGCCTGAATATCAACTGTTTCTGCAACAGATTTAACGATTTCTTTGATTTCAACATATTTGTCATTTGGAACGAATCCTGGATTGAATTCGATAACTTCAGCTTTAGCTCCCGGTACAGGATCTTTTTTCTGCATAACACCAGGACGAACTGTAGCCATCTGTGGACGATGGTTAGGACAAGCGATTGTAGCGATTGTGTTTCCACCGAATGCAGGACGTGTCATTAATAACTGTCCCTGACGAGGCTCTGCGTCTCCACGAGCTTTAAATTCACCAATTTCAAGAACGGTACAGTCAGCGGTAAGACCTGTAGCCACACGAGCGGATACACGAGGACCTAAATCACGACCAATTGCTGTAGCACCAACCAGTAAGATGTCTGGTTTGTATTCGTTGATTACAGATGCTAAAGCATGTGTATAAGGTTCTGTTCTGTATTCTTTTAATTCAGGATCGTCAACAACGATAACTTTATCAGCACCGTATTCAGCTAATTCATCAACAAGACCTTTTACATCAGATCCGATCAAAACTGCTGTTACGTCTGTGTTTAATTCTGCAGCGAGGTCATTTGCTTTTCCAAGTAATTCTAAAGCAATTGCATCAATCTTATTGTCAACCTGCTGAGCATAGATAAATACGCCTTTATATTCTTGTAAATTCATTCTATTCACCACATTTCCTTCTTATTAGATAACATGTTTTGTTAACAGTTTGTCCATGATGTATTCAACGCCTTCTTCTGGTGTTTCTGCTGTCATCATGACACCTTTACCTTTACGAACTTTATCGGAAGCTTT
>JAQYIU010000004.1 GCA_028721415.1 Lachnospiraceae bacterium
AGCAAAGGAATCGTATCACTTGAATGACTGAGTCTGCTCACCTTCAGCTTCACCATATAAAATCCTTCTCCGAAAACCTCATGGCTAAATTCAAAATCGGAAATAATCTCTCCAGCGACAACCGCCTGGTTATTTTTTAAAATTTTTTCTGTCATGTTTGCTCCTCCCTGTATGTAGCACAGCCATCTGTATACATATATGGTATTCAGATAAATCAGTTTTATGATTAAATCTTTCGTTTTTTCTAAAATATTTCATATTATCCGCATAAAACTACATTTCAGGCAAAAATCGATGACAAACAATTATACTACTTCGTATACATTTAAAACAGATTCAGTATAATAATTCTGTTTTAAAATGTCAACCAAAAACATAGACAGATATTATGATTTTTCTTTTATTTCCTTATCTTAAGGGTATGTTCCCTTATCTCCTGCGATAATTAAGAAACTTTTTTATTGTGTCTTTTCATGGATTATGCTAAAATACTTTAGTTTATTGAAACTTTGAATCTGTTGGTAACGTTATTCATACAAGTACTGATTCCTTTAAAAGGATCAGTTTCATCAAAAGAAAGAAGGCTATATATGAAAATTTCCAGAGAAGATGTCCGTAACGTGGCCATCATTGCTCATGTAGATCACGGCAAAACAACACTGGTCGATGAACTTCTGAAACAGAGTGGTACTTTCCGCGAAAATCAGGAAATCGGCGAAAGAATCATGGATTCCAACGATATTGAACGCGAACGTGGAATCACCATCCTCTCCAAAAATACCGCCATTCATTATGATGGTGTGAAAATCAACATCATTGATACTCCGGGGCATGCTGATTTCGGCGGCGAAGTAGAGCGTGTCTTAAAAATGGTAGATGGTGTTATCCTTGTGGTAGATGCTTTTGAAGGACCGATGCCACAGACCAAATTCGTTCTGAAAAAAGCATTGGAACTGAATCATCCCGTTATCGTATGTATCAATAAAATAGACCGTCCGGAAGCAAGGCCGGAAGAAGTTATGGATGAAGTTCTGGAATTATTCCTGGAACTGGATGCGGATGATGATCAGCTTGACAGTCCTTTCGTGTACGCTTCCGCAAAATCCGGTATTGCTATGCTGGAACTGAACGAACATGGTACCGATATGAAGCCATTATTCGAAACAATCATCAAACACATCCCTGCTCCTACCGGTGATCCGGATGCAGATACTCAGGTTCTGATCAGTACCATTGATTATAATGAATACGTCGGTCGTATCGGTATCGGTAAAGTTGAAAACGGTTCCATCCGTGTAAATCAGGATGTCGTTATGGTCAACCATCATGATGCATCCGTAAACAAGAAAGTTAAAATCAGCAAACTTTATGAATTCGATGGTTTATCCAAAGTGGAGGTAAACGAAGCTACCGTTGGATCCATCGTCGCTATCTCCGGTATCGCAGATATCCACATCGGAGATACCATCTGTTCCCCGGATAATCCACAGGCAATTCCTTTCCAGAAGATTTCTGAACCTACCATTGCCATGCAATTTTTGGTAAATGACAGCCCTCTGGCAGGCCAAGAAGGAAAATATATCACTTCCCGTCATCTTCGCGATCGTCTGATGCGTGAATTGAACACGGATGTCAGCCTTCGTGTTGAAGAAATGGAAAGCACGGATTCCTTCAAAGTATCTGGACGTGGCGAACTTCACCTCTCCGTTCTCATTGAAAACATGCGAAGGGAAGGCTATGAATTTGCAGTCAGCAAGGCAGAAGTTCTCTATCATACAGATGAAAACGGCAAAAAAACAGAGCCAATGGAAATCGCTATTGTCGATGTTCCAGATGAATTCTCCGGTACGGTCATCGAAAAACTCAGCCAGCGAAAAGGAGAACTTCAGAATATGAGTATGTCCGGCTCCGGATCCACCCGTCTTGAATTCTCTATCCCTTCCAGAGGATTAATCGGATACCGCGGTGAATTTATGACAGATACCAAAGGAACCGGTATTATCAATACTCTCTTTGATGGCTACGGTCCATATAAAGGAGACATTCAATATCGAAAACAGGGTTCTCTGATTGCTTATGAATCCGGAGAAACCATCACTTACGGACTTTTCAATGCACAGGAACGCGGCACTTTATTTGTCGGTCCCGGTGAAAAAGTATACTCAGGAATGATCATCGGACAAAATGGAAAAACAGACGATATTGAAGTGAATGTCTGTAAAACAAAGAAACTTACCAACACCCGTGCTTCCGGTTCTGATGATGCGTTGAAATTAACACCACCAAGAATCCTCAGTCTTGAACAGGCTCTGGAATTCATTGATACAGACGAGTTATTGGAAATTACTCCCAAAAATATCCGTATCCGAAAGAAAATTTTAGATCCGACTGCACGTTATCGTGCAAAAAGAAATGGGCATGCATAAAAGTACTTCATACCGCCGGAATTCCGGCGGTATTGTTGTCTGACAAAAAATTCTTTTTTATCTTGACAAAATATACTCTGTGTCAGATTCTATCACTCATCAAAAACGATGACTTCCCCTTCTGCAACTCCAAAGTAAACATCATCTCCCTCGACGATACCAACTCTCCCTCCGGTAGACTCTACCAACATTTTGGATAGTCGCTGCTTCTCTTCTTTCGGAAATAACGTGTGAATCGTCACCTTATCCGTATAATCGGTATCTTCGATCGTCACTTCATTCTGTGCTAATATATATTGTATCTTCCCAAGATCTGTATAATCCGTCTCCAGATCAACACGATTACCGGATATCTTTTCAATAATAACAGCCTGCTCTATTCCTGCTCTTGCCGCTTCCGTATATGCTCTGACCAATCCACCGGTTCCAAGCAATGTTCCTCCAAAATAACGTGTCACCACAATCACAATATTGTGAATACCGCTCCCCAGAATCACTTCCAGAATCGGTTTTCCTGCTGTTCCGCTTGGCTCACCATCATCACTTGATCTGGTTATGACACGATCAACACCTACAGAAAAAGCAGAACAATTATGTCTGGCGTCCCAATACTTCTTCTTTATATCATCAATAAATTGTTGTGCTTCCTCCACCGTTTCTGCCGCCTGTACATGGGCAATAAAACGGGACTTCTTCTCAACAATCTCTCCGCTTCCTCCCTCAAAAACTGCTTGATATCTGTTCATAATCTCTCCCCTTTCAGTTAAATGATATCATACTTTAACTGAAATTAAAATCGAGAATCACAAAGCAGACCAGGCTTTCCGTCTAATTAAGAGCAACCGGATCCCTCTCATCAACCAATTCCAGTAAATGAACGGGCATGACCATTCCATCGACATACTGATAAAACAAACGCTCTGCTTCCCTGGAATCTTCTGTAATCCCCAGGGCTTCTTCACAGTCAAACAAGCTCCCATCCTCTTTAAATTGCAATATTCTTATCCCGAAATAATCCCCTGTCCAATTCTTTTCTCCCTCTAAGTTGTCATTGGACACCAAAAGTTCATATACCAGATCATACTTCCCGTATTCTGTGATTAAACTTTTCCTTTTTGTTTTAAGCTTCTTCATATCCTTCTCCTTTATAAAAATAATATCAAATCATACTGTTATAAAAGTATTGATTTGCTTACAAAACAATTATACCATAATTTTACAAATCAGGAAGATACTTATTTGTAAATAATAGGTAATATTACAATTATTTTATATTTATTATCTTTATAAAAATACCTATTTTTTATCTGTACTACAACCATATAATATGGTATTATTATATTTTTTATATTTATTAAACACAAAAAACCAAAATGTAATGTTTGCATTCTTTGAGATGCAAGATTTTCATTAAAGTTATTCCCATAACAAAAGAAGGGGATGTCGCTGCAATGAAGCACGGCATCCCCGATATATCATGATATAAAATTGTAAAAGATATCTGATCTTATTGGAACTCTTCTCTGGATATCTCATCGTAGAATGCCGTAGTTGCAGCATTCATGTAAGGATTTATCCATAAAAAACCGATTCCCATGGTCACTGTTCCCAGAATCATCCATCCAATAAAACTGAATTGCAGACAAAAAAGTCTCCACTTATTTCCTTTCATCATCTGTTTTGAGATTTTCATGGCCTCTTTTGCTGATATTTCCGGATTTTCCGTCATAATATAACCAGCCATACTATAAGCATAGGACATGATAATTCCTGGTATAACGAGAAGCAATGTCCAAAGAAAAACAACAATTCCCATCCGTATCCTCAACCAAAGAGCCTTTCCGAACATGGATGCTTTTGAAAAAATCTGACCAACTGTCGCTTCTCTTCCATCAATCAGATTCAGATTATACTGAATAAGACCAAGGCTGACAAAACTGCCGACAAAAAACTGAACCAATGTCCAGATCACCATGATTGTTACTATTCCCATAATAATTCCGGTCAGAAGCACCCATGCCGCTATCGGAATCTGCTGAAATATCTGATCAAAATCGTTCCCGGTATAATTCTCTTTATTCTGAAGTAAAGTGGTAAATCCGGCACCATTACCAGTCGAAACAAAGATAGAACCACCAAGAACAGATGCCAGCAACGTAGTCCCTACCGCTGATGCCCACCGACCTGACAGAGCCGTTCTCGCTCTTTCTCTGAAATCACCTGCTTTGTTCATAGTGTTTCCAACACTCCTTTCATTTTCTGTGCTGCCTGTCTGAACTTGAAAAATTCCTCCTCAGACCATCTTTCTTCCAGACGTTTTTCCACACCATTCACTCCAATGATAGATGGAACACTCAGACAAACATCCTGTATCCCGTATTCTCCCTGAAATACAGTGGAAACCGGAGCGATTGTCAGTCGCTGATTCAATACAGCCTCCGCAAGATAACAAACACAGGTAGCAATACCATAATGAGTCTTTCCTTTGCCACCGATAATACGAGCTCCCATATTCCGTACTTTTTCTGTCAGATCATCCCTTTCTTTCTTCGTCCAGGGAAGTCCGACATTCTCACAGTATTCATTTATCGGAACACCAGCGATGGAAACACGGCTCCAGATTGGAATCTGCGCATCTCCATGCTCTCCGACAATTGTTGCTTTTACCACTTCGGTATTTAATTTGGTATAATCAGCTATCAGCCTTGTCAGACGGGAAGAATCCAGAATACATCCGGTCCCGAATACCATTCCGTTCGGCAGTTCCATCCACCGGGCACATTGATACACAAGAACATCCACAGGATTGCTGACCATCATGATCACACCTCGGGTGTAGTATCTTTTTAACTGGTCTACGACATCTTTGAGAATAACGGAATTGCCGGCAATCAGATCAAGCCGGGTTTCTCCCGGTCTTCTATTCCGACCGGCTGTGATGATAATCAGATCACAGTCCTTACAATCGGCATAACTGCCTGCATACACTGACGAAATGCCCATATCCGGTATTCCATGCTGAATGTCAAGCGCTTCTCCCTCCGTTTTTTTCTCATCAATATCAATCAGGACTATCTCTCTTGCCAGCTTGCGAATGGTTAGTGCATACGCAATGGAAGCTCCCACAAATCCGGCACCGATAATTGCTACTTTTCTCTCTGATATTCCAAAACGATCCATCTGCGATGTGCCTCCCTTCTAACAATCTCCATTATATATACGAACTCAATATATCATCCGTTTAAAACGGAAGTTCTTTTCCCTGCTTTCTCCACTGTATAAATTCTGCTGTTGCTGTAAGCAATACATCTGAGGATGAATTAAGAGCCGTTTCACAGGAATCCTGAATCACACCGATAATAAATCCAACACCAACAACCTGCATGGCAATGTCGTTGGAAATACCGAACAGGGAGCAGGCAACCGGAATCAACAGCAGAGATCCTCCTGCCACACCAGATGCTCCACAGGCAGAAACTGCTGCAATGACACTTAAAACAATCGCAGTAGGAATACTTACAGAAATTCCCATGGTATGAACCGCAGCCATGGTCATTACTGTAATAGTTATTGCAGCTCCATCCATATTAATGGTAGATCCCAAAGGAATCGACACAGAATAATTATCTTTATCAAGACCTAATTTTTCACATAACTGCATATTGACCGGAATATTGGCTGCAGAGCTTCTTGTGAAAAATGCGGTCAATCCACTTTCTCTCGCACATCTGGAAATGAGTGGATACGGATTTTTGCGAAGGCAGGCACCGACGATAATTCCATTGGTTACAAACTCCTGGAATAACATACAGCCAACCAGAAGTAAGATAAGCTGTCCATACTGTTTAAAAATATCCAGACCGCTGGTAGATACAGAATTAAATACCAGACCTAAAATACCAAATGGTGCAAGACTGATGATCCATCTTACCGCATTCGACACCGCGTCCGACAGATCAGATAACATCTGCTTCGTGGAATCACTGGCTTTCTTAAGGGCAACTCCAAGAATAGCAGCCCAGGCAAGAACTCCAAGATAGTTTGCGTTTGCCACGGAATTGATTGGATTGGACACCACGTTCATCAAAAGATTTTTGAGAACTTCCACCAGCCCTTCCGGAGCTGATTCTGCTGCACTGGTCACTCCGGTAAGCGTAATGCTGAGCGGGAACAGAAAACTTGCAAATACTGCCACCATTGCTCCAATGATCGTACTTAACATATATAAGACGATGACAGTCCTCATATTACCGTTATGTCCCTCTTTCGTATTGGAAAGAGAACTCATTACCAGCACCATAACAAGTACCGGCGCAATCGCTTTCAATGCTCCGACAAAAAGATCACCTAAAATTGCGATACCGGTAGCTTGAGGAACTGTCACACCCAGGATTGCTCCAATCACCATACCGATAAGAATACGAAGTATCAGGCTGACGCTATTCCATTTTTCATACACTTTCTTCATACTAAACTCTTTCAAAATGCTCCTCCTCTGTTATTATATTCCGCAGTATACATACAACTGCCCGTCCATTATAACACACTTTTCAGAAAAGAACAAAGAGTTCCGCTCCCGGAACTCTCGCGCCGGGCACAGTCGTGCAAACGACATCTTCTTATCGCGCGAGTATGCATCCTCCCGGAGGGTTTTTATGACATCTGCAACAATGCCCAGCGCATCCAGTCTTCATTCGTCTGCCTGGCATATCCCCTGCTGATCAGAACTTCTTTTCCATTTTCCAGAACATAGGATGATTTTTTCTTCTCTCTGACCGCAGGCATATAAATAATATAGCTGTTGTGACATCTGGAAAAATCATAGGGTGACAACCGTTTCATGATATCATCCAGTTTCTCCTTCACCTGAAAATCCCCCCAGGTTGCATGGACGATCGTCTGACGGAGATTTCGTTCCAGATAATAGATTTCCTGAGGATGCACCAGAATTTCAGCACCTCTTGCTCCCTGAAAAGAGATGGTTACATTCCTCTTCTCGTAAACAGAGAAAATCTTTTTAAATACTTCTTCAATTCTTTGTTCAAATTGTTCTTTTAAGATAAAATAAATATACTCTGTCTGGTACGTATCCAGAGCATAATACAAATAATTTGTCAAAAAAATAATCTGACATTCCGGCCATTTCTGATTGATCTTTTTAGCAACAGAAATACCATCGTCTTCTCCCAACTCAATATCGAGAAACAAAACATCTACAGGCAATGTTTCCTCATCCCACAGATCTTTTTCACAATGAAAAGTCAGAATATCCACATCAATATTTACTTTTTCCGTAAATGTTACAATCATTTTCTCTGCCAGATTGCACCATGATTGATCGTCATCACACAAACCGATTCTCATCTGTCTCACCCCCTATCTCGTATTCGCATATCTATAGTACAAATATTTGTATTCATAATATAATTTTTTCCGTAAACAGATGTTAATTATATCAAAAACAGAGCAGAAAATGTCCTTCTTTACATAATCTGCTCTGTTTTGGTCATAAAATGCATATCTTAATTTACGATAATCCTGTATCAATATGATAAGGCAACACCACATAAGCAATCAGATAATCATCATCCGATATATATTGCAGTTCCCCCTGAGCCATGTTAACAATCTCCCGAATGATACGCACTCCAAATCCATGCTCCTCCCGGTTTTTCTTTGTCGTCTGAAAATTCAATAAAATACTCTTATCATATGTATTATATAAATGAATCTCCAATCGACTATTTATCTCTTTCATTTTCAGAAAAATCTCTTTCTTCTCGCTATCATTCTGTCTCTCACAAGCTTCTATTGCATTATCTAACAAATTCTGCAACAATCCGACCATATCCATCTCAGAAATCGGCAACGCAGGAATGGACAATATTTCCGTCTGAAATCGGATTTTTTTTATTTTACATTCCTTTTCCTTAATCTGACAAATCGCATTAATCAGCTCATGATTACAATATTCCGAATCTTCCACCTGGTGATACTCTGTTCTCAACTTCTCCACACTCTCGGAAACATCCTGCCCATCTTGATAGGTAACCAATATCTGTTCCATCATCTGAATATGCTTTACCAGATCATGACGATATTTTCTGGTCGCATCAATTTTATCTTTTATTTCCTGATAAAAATCTTCCATTGCTGAAATATACATCTGCAATTGCTGATTTTCCTCTTCCAATCTGTAAATGTTCTTCATCCAGAAGCTTACTGCAAAAAACAACAGTATAACGAAGAATATTCCGAGCCATATTTCTATTTTATCCATCGTCGTCTCATCCCGTTATTATTTTATATCAAACATTGTTAATTATTATAATATTTTTCATCAATGTTTTCAATATACGAACACTATTTCAAATCAAGATCATTGATGAGCCCCAATACAATTTCCAAATTTCCCTCTTCCTGACTGATTTTCATGGTTCCATCATATTTCTTTATCATCTCGCGAAATTCTCTTTTTCTGATATTGATTTTCTGCGGGCAACTGGAACGAAGGCAAAAGATCAGCTGATTTTTAACGGAAGCGACATGAAACTGAATCCATTTTTTTACCTTCGGCTGGATATCCTTTCCTTTCTTTCTGCCATTGGCAGCCACAAATCCATACTGTAAAAATATATGTAATATTCTCAAAATATCTTCTTCTTCGATATTCTTACGGTGATATTCCTGGAACAAAAAATCTATCTCTATCTGATTCTCTCTGCAGACTTCCGCAAAATGACTCAACACAGAATCCACTGCATAATCATCACAAAAAAGAACCGGTCTTAAAGCATCATATCGTTGCTTTAAGATTTCGATATAGTTCTCCACCCATTTTGCGATATCATTTTCTTCCATTTGTACATCCGGACAATCTTCCTGATGAAAATGCGCCTGAATCTGAAATATTTTATTCATCTCCTGATCCAGCTCCTCATTTTGCCATTTCATTTGCTGGATCATCCAGTTAATCTTCCCGTAGTATTCTTCCATTTGGTTTTTATTTTCCAGAAAAAAACGTTTTTTCTCCCGCAGCATTTTGGTATAGGAGATAAGAAAAACAATACCTGCTACCAGGAGACAGACACCAGATAAGGATGCCGTCTGAAAAATAACCGCATTGGTATTAAGTGCCTTATTTAATGGCCAGATTGCCAACTGATTGTTAATAAATGCATAGCAAAGAATCCCTGCAATTACTCCCCAAAAAAGATATGGTCTCTTTATTTCATAGGTACCAAACTTTTTCACGTGAGGAAGAATCACTCGATAAAGGGGATAGAAAATTAATCCGCCTGCAATCGGAATCCATATGTCATGCCAATTAAAACTTCCACTCAGATTCATATAATAAAATCCACCTTCAAACACTCCTATAAACAAGGCAGGAATCATATTGATAGCCCCACAAATGGAATCCTCAAACAGAGCAACTATCATTATATTTAACAATGGCCCTTCAAAGACATACCAGAAAATAAAAAAAGTGAAAAAAAACGCAATCAATGTTGCTATACTGTAAAAAAACTGAAACCATAATTCTTCTTTATACCTGGAAGCCAATACGATTGTAATCAAAATCTCCTGAATGAAAAAACGATAGACCCAATATGCAAAAAAATAGCCTCCTGATCTTTTCTGTGGAAAAATTGCCCTTGCGATAAGAAACATCATCACAGTAGAAGAAAAGGAAACAAAAAACAACCTGGCAAACATACTGATATATATTATAATTTCTGACATCATTTTCTCCATTAATCATTATCATATTTCTGTAACGAGGACTTAACCTATTACATAAATAATCTAAATCTATAATATTTGTTTTATAGAAATTATAACCTGTATATCATATTTCTTCAATATCCAAAAAAAAATGAATGTCGCAGTTACGATATGAAACCGTTACCGCGACATCCTCTTTCCGCTTAATTATATCTGGTGCTATATTTATTGGTGTTCTTCCAGCCAGCGAAGAGCCAGGTACGCATACACAGCACTTCCCACGGATAAAACATCTTCATCAAATTTTACCATTGGATGATGCTGTGGATATTTATAGCCTTTTTGTGGCTGTCCCGCTGCAAGCGCAAGCATGACAGCCGGCACTTCCTGACTGACATAAGCAAAATCTTCGGAGCCTGCACTTTTGGATGAAGAATCATCGGATGGTGCCATGGCATTCAGTTCTGCCACAGAAAATGCTTTGCCAGGTGCGAGAAGCTCTTTGGCATATTTTTCGCAGGCAGCGGATACGTCCTTATCATTGGTGAGTACCGGACAACCGCTGGTGAAAGATACTTCTGCCTCTGCACGGAATGTCTGTGCCACTCCTGTGGAAATCTCTACAAGTCGTTTCTTGATAAACGCTCTTGTATTTTCATTAAAGGTACGGATACTTCCACCCATGACTACTTCATCCGGAATTACATTTGCCGCAGTACCTGCCTGCATCTTTCCGATGGTCAGAACTGCCTGTTCGCCAAGCCCCAGTTCTCTTGTATTAATCTCCTGAAGAGCGATCAGAAGATGAGCGGCTGCATTAAGCGGGTCGATACCGGCATTTGGCATGGATCCGTGACATCCTTTTCCTTTTATCTTTATCTCAAAAATATCGGCAGCCGGCGCACTGACTCCCGGTGAAGATACTACCACAGTACCTGCCGGAAATGGCATTCCTGCCATGACATGAATCATCATCGCAGCATCTACAGAAGGATTCTCCAGAAGCCCAGCCTCAATCATATCGTGGGAACCTTCAAAGATTTCTTCAGCTGGCTGGAACATCAGCTTCACGGTTCCCGGAATCTCTTCTTCATGTTCTTTTAACAATCTGGCTGCGCCAAGCATCATTGCGGTGTGCATGTCATGACCGCAGGCATGCATATTACCATTGGTAGAAGCAAATTCCACATCAGCTTTCTCCTCGATTGGAAGAGCATCCATATCGCCGCGGATCATGAAAACCTTGCCTTCTTTCTTTCCTCCTGCAAGGACTATAAGACCTGCTTTTCCGCATTCTACAGGTTCATAACCCATATCCTGCAGTTCTTTTTTTACAAAAGCTTTCGTTTCTGTAAGTCCAAATCCTGTTTCAGGATGCTGATGAAGATATCTTCTTTCTTCCCTTATTTTCTCCTGATAATTATTGGCCTCTTTTAATAACTGTTCTGGTGACATATTTCCATCTCCTTTAATAAAAAATTGAAATTCCCGAATCATGACATCTCGTCAAAATGGTCGTAACCTCAGATAAAAATATATTGAAATAATTATCCGTATTGTATACATCCTTGGTCAAGAAATCAAGAGAAATTCACACAATTTTCATTAATCAGGAAATAATGTCTAATTTTCTTTTTTCTTAAACAGGAAATGACAGCATCCATCTTTAAAGAAATGTTTATCATGGATACATTCAAAGTTCTCATCATAGCCTTCTGCGATGGCCGGATCAATCATCTCACAATAGTGAATACCATATTGTTCGTCATGATCTTTCATCCATGTATTGGCAAAAACACAATCGGTAAAGTTCTGTTCCACCTGATCTTTGCTCACTTTATCTTCACTGGTAAAGAAATCACTTCTTCCCATATCGTAGCAGGAAAGATAAAATTCCGGTGTGACTTCATGACCCATGGCTTTCGCTCTTGCTGCAATATTTCTTCCTCTTTCGAGGCCAAACTGTTTCACACCTTCACGTACTGCTTTCACTCCTTCTTCACCGCAGGCTTTCTCTACCTCTCTGGTAATATGGGAAAACATTCTGGCAAAAAGCACATACATATCCACTTCTTCTAATTCCAGGTTTCTGTCAAATTTTTTCTCACTCATTGTATTCTCTCCTTAATTCTTTTATTTTTATCTTTTATTCTTGTTCATCTAACCGACGAATCGTCTGATATAAAACTTCAGTTCCCTTTTTCATGGCGTCATAGTCGATATATTCTGCCGGATTATGACTGATTCCATCCCGATTCGGTAAAAAGATCATGGCAGTTGGCCAACGTTTTGCAAAAATCATCGAATCGTGGCCTGCTCCGCTGTCCATATATCGACAGGAAAACTTCAAATCCTGACAACTTTTTTCAATCATAGCCTGTATTCCAGAATCCATCTGCACCGGTTCCCGATAACTCAACGTTTCCACTTCCACTATCATACCATTTTTCCTCTGCTTTTCTACACAAATATCCATTTTCTCAAGCAAATCTTTTAAGATATCCCCATCTCCAGAGCGGATATCCAGGGTGAATACACATTTTCCCGGAATACAGTTGGAGCTTCCCGGGGATAACTGAAGCTGTCCGGCAGTCATGGTTGCTTTGCCACAATATTGTTCTGTGATGTAATCATTTAATTCCAAAATGATCCTGTACGCACAGATTCCCGCATCTTTCCGTTTGTCCATAGGAACGGTACCACTGTGGTTGGACTCTCCTGTCACCGTGATCTCCAGCCAGGCAATCCCAGCTATGGCCCTTACGATACCGATTTCCGTGTTTTCTTCCTCTAGTACCGGCCCCTGCTCTCCGTGAAGTTCCACCACAGCATACACCGCATCCTTTTCGATACAGGATTCTTCTGCCTTATCCCTAATACCATAATCCTTAATGGTCTCACGCAAAGTTTTATGGTCTTCTATACCTCTTATGGTATCAAGATTTTTTTCTCCGAAAACGCCGGTCATAAACTGACTGCCCAAAAGAACCTGTCCAAAGCGGGTTCCTTCCTCTCCCACCGTTCCAACTGCAGTGAAATTATGCATTAATGGCTGTCCACTTTCCTTTATCATCCTGGCTGCTTCCATGGCACAGACTACACCCGCAATGCCGTCAAATCCTCCGGCACAACGCACGGTATCCAGATGAGAACCGGACATAATACAAGGTAAGGATGCATCCGTTCCTTTTAGCGTACCGAATACATTACCCACGGTATCTTC
>JAQYIU010000005.1 GCA_028721415.1 Lachnospiraceae bacterium
GTACAGGAACCCTATCAGTTTGCTTACGGAATTTATGTGGGATTGTTAAATTATCTGGGACTGCCACAGATTTTGTTCTGATGTTATGGACTACTCTTCTTTTTGGGACAGCAGGAAAAATAGCTTGAAAATATAAAAAAATCCCGGCGAAAGCCGGGATTTTTATGTAATGATGAAGTAATTCAACACTTACATTAACTGACGGAACATTTCTTCAAACTGTTCGATTGTAGCTGGTCTTGGGTTACCAGGAGCACAAGCATCTGCTGCTGCAGATTCGCAAAGGAATGGAAGATCTTCTTCTTTGATATCAAGTTTTGTAGGGATACCAACATCAACAGATAACTGTCTAACTGCATCGATTGCTGCTTTACGATATTCTGCTTCGGACATACCGGTTGTATCTACATCAAATGCTTCTGCGATATCTTTGAATTTGGTTCCTGTATAGTCCTGATTGAATTCCATAACGATCGGAAGCATCATAGCACAAGCAACACCATGTGGTGTATCATATACAGCACCAAGTGTATGTGCCATGGAGTGAGCAATACCAAGACCTACGTTGGAGTATGCCATAGCTGTTACGTACTGAGCAAGAGCCATACCTTCACGTCCATCCGGATCATTTTCTACAGCTTTGCGTAAGTTTTTAGCGATAAGCTGGATAGCTTTTAAGTTGAGGCAGTCAGCTAATTCCCAAGCTCCACCTGTTGTATAACCTTCGATGGCATGTGTAAGAGCATCCATACCTGTAGAAGCAGTAAGTCCTTTTGGCATAGAAGCCATCATATCCGGGTCTACTACAGCAACATCCGGGATATCGTTAGGGTCTACACATACAAATTTACGTTTTTTCTCAACATCTGTAATAACGTAGTTGATTGTAGATTCAGCACCTGTACCACCTGTTGTAGGAACAGCGATTGTGAATACGGTACGGTTCTTTGTTGGAGAAAGTCCTTCCAGAGAACGAACATCGTAAAATTCCGGGTTGTTTACGATGATACCAATACCTTTACCGGTATCCATGGAGGATCCACCACCAATTGTGATCATGAAATCAGCACCGGATGCTTTGTAAGCGTCAACACCATGCTGTACATTTTCGATTGTTGGGTTAGGTTTGATATCTGAGTAAAGTTCAAATTCAATACCATTTTCTGCTAAAAGATCTGTAACTTTTGCAGCCACACCAAATTTAACAAGGTCTGGATCAGAAGCTACAAAAGCCTTAGTAAGTCCTTTTGAAGCGATAATTCCAGGAATTTCATTGATAGCACCATGTCCATGGTAAGAAACACCATTTAAGACGAAACGATTCACTGCCATAGTAAAACCCTCCTTAATAATATAAATGAAAGTGATAAATTGCCGTTAATTTACACAGCAATTGTTGAATATATTATATACCAAATACCTACAAAATGGAAAGACATTTTTATATACATTTCATAAGAAAAACAGAATACTATTCCTTTTATTGACTCTTTCTTATAAAATTCATACAATTATTTGTTTCTTTATCTGTAAATAATTGTACTTTTATCTTCTTTAAACAAAAACACATTGTGATTTGCATATGAGCTGCATCTCAGAAGGGAATAAGGGCCCTCCTGAGATATGTTATTTTAGTCCAAACAATCCTGCTGGATTGAGGACACCCCATCCCTGTCGGTTCTTTGGCTCCCCGCAATCCAGGCTGGTTTTCATAAGACGAACCTTAATGTCCAGATTGGTAAGCCAGGGTTCTGCAGAAAGTAAAAGGGCAATGACTCCAGACACCACCGGGGTTGCCATACTGGTTCCACTTCTCCTCTTATACTTTCCTGCCTGATTATCGCAACTTAAAATATGACTTCCCGGCGCTACTACATCAGGCTTGCATACACAGGTTCCAGGTACCGGTCCACATCCCGAATATCTTACTTCCTGTTTTTTTCCTCTTCTTATATAAGTATGTTCCTCCCTGGCGCCCACTGTGATTACTTTTCGGCTGACTCCCGGACTGGTGATCGTATACTGATTCGGTCCTTCATTTCCTGCAGCCACCACGACAATCAGTCCCGCATCCCAAAGCTCCTCAACTTTCCGAACCATCATATCATTTTCCGGATTTCTCATATCCTTCACAGGCGTTCCCACCGAAATATTCACGATACGGATTCCATACTCTTCATAATGATAAAGCAACCAGTCAATAGCTCGAATCATGGAAGCCATTTTTCCGCTGCCGCTACGATCCAGTACTTTTAAAGCTGCAATGGAGGCTTCCGGTGCCACTCCGATTCCGATACCATCAGCTAACGTTCCAGCCGATGCGATAATGCCGCTGACATGGGTTCCATGTCCATTATCATCATATGCTTCTCTTCTCCCATTTACAAAATCGTGAAAACACCGGATTCGATTCACCGGTTTCAGAAAATCTCCATGAGGATAAATCCCTGTATCCAAAACAGCCGCAGTAATACCTTTTCCGGTAATACCACGGCTGTAAATTTGTCTGAAATCAAAATTGCTCATCCCATCCGTCTGCATTTTTTTACTCCTTTTTCTACAGTATATGAATGAGATGACGGGTTGGTGCAAAGCTCTCATATAGGAAGGCTGTGCTTACACCTGTTTATCTAAAAATGCAGTAAGAAATTTGCCGGCGAGACTGCCCTCGGCAATGGCTTCCTTTGCTTCTTCCAGTGTAAACCACTGACAGGAATCGATTTCATCTTCGGAAACAAAAGATAAATCTTCTGAATCAACCACACAGGAAAAGTTGAGCATCAAAGTATTTGTTCCCGGATAATACTCACTTTTTTCAAAATGAAGTTCTGTCACATTAAGTCCAATCTCTTCTTTTACTTCCCGAACAACCGTTGTCTCTGCACTTTCTCCTTGATTGACATACCCTGCCACCAGAATGTATCGGTCTTTTCCATATTGTTTTATCAGTAAAATCTTATCTTTGTCCGAATTCAACACTTCCATACTGACTGCTGTGGAAAACACAGGAAACCGATATTCTTCACATTGTTTGCAATAAGGAACCATTCCCTCATTTTTCAAGAATTTCATTTCCAATTTTGTGCCACATTCCATACAATAGTTCATCATTTTTTTATCCTCTACTCCACTTCCCAAGGCTGATTCACAATGATCGGTTCATGGTGAACTGCCGGAAGAAATCTATCAATAACTTCCCTTGTAACCAGTTTCAGACTGGAGGTATTCACACATGGATGACATCCCAGATATTCAGCTTTCAGCACATCTTCGTCAATGAGAAGTTGAACATGATTGTCATGATCATTCATGAGCCCCATGATGGAAACGGAACCAGGTCTGATATCCAGATATTCTTCCATAGCATCCGGTTTTCCAAAAGACAGCCGTGATGACTGGATTTGTTTGGAAAGTACCTTGGTCTTAAATGGTTTGTCTCCCGGCATCATCAACAGATAATAATGCTTTTTATTGGCAGTACACAAAAACAGATTTTTGCAGATGATCGTCTGCAGAACTGCATCAATTTCATGACAGGCTTCCATCGTTCCCGCCTCTTCATGATCCGTGCGATAATAATCCATTCCCAGTTTGTCCAACAGATCATACACCCTGATTTCTTTTTCTTCCCGTCCTTCTTCCGACTCAGGACGTCCATGAAATAACTCCATTTTTCTCTATCCTTCCTGTTATTATTCGCTGATGTCCAATTAATATTTCTTATTCTGCCATCAGATAGGTTTCAATGGCTTCCCGGACTCCGTCATGTTCATTATCTGCCACAACCACATCACAGAGTTCTCTTACCGGCTCTCTGGCATTGGCCACAGCCACAGACAATCCGGCTTTCTTAAGAATCGGCAAATCATTAAAACTGTCGCCTACCACAATAGTTTCCTCCACAGGAATATCCAGATATTTACAAAGCATTTCCAGGCCGGTTCCTTTATCCACATCCACAGGAGAAAGTTCCAGCATGGATTCTTCGGAATAGCTCATAACCACCGGCAGATCTTTCAAAGCTTCTTTTGTCTGTTCTCTTTCTTCAATTGTAGGATGATAAAGGCAGAATTTTCCAATCTTATAGTTGGAATTTTCACAATATTCAAAAACATTCGGCACAATTTTGGCGGTCTTATTAAAGTGTTCTTCGTATTGTGGGACTCTGTAATAGTCAAGCTGGTACAAATATTCTTCATTTAACATAGCGTAACCGTCCATCATCACCTGGGTCATAATATCCCTCGGTTTCGCATAGGCCAGAATCTTCTCGGACACTTCCCGGTCAAAGTATTTGGAAAATATCACTTTATTTTCTTTTATATCATACACACTGGCTCCGCTCTCACAGACAATGTATCGCATAGCAGGAAATAATTCAAAGAGTTCCCTTGCTTCTTCAAGACTTCGTCCGGTAGAAAATATCACAATTTTTCCTGAACCCAAAGCCTCATTGATCGCCGCCATGTTTCCAGAGGAGATCATTTTATTCGCGTTAAGTAAAGTATCGTCCAGATCGGACGCTAATAATTGATAAGTCATAGTGTCTCCTTTTTTGTCAAATTCATTTGCTTTTTTACATTAACGGATTATAGCAGTGATTTACGGCAACGTCAAATAAATGAGAAACGAAAAAAAGGAGATTTTCCTTCAAGAAAGCCTCCTTTTTTTATGCAATATTTTATTCAATAATTTTTACTGCTGTTCCGTATGCCAGCACTTCTGCTGCTCCCTGCATTACGGATGAGGAACCGAATCTCACGCCGATAATGGCATCAGCTCCAAGCGCTTCAGCTTCGTCTACCATTCGTTTGGTAGCTATCTGTCTTGCTTCTGTCAGCATTTCGGTATAGCCTTTCACCTCTCCACCAACCAGGGTTTTCATTCCGGCCATAAAGTCTTTTCCCAGGTTTTTTGAGTGTACTGTGGTTCCTTTTACCAGACCCAGCACTTCAAAATTTTTTCCAGGAATTGTTTCAATACTTAGCAGCTTCATCCTCTTCTCCTCCATCGATTTCTTTCATTCTTTCCTTTAGTGCTATTAAAATACCTACAACAATTACTGTCGGTATGATAATGATAATTGCGGTATAAAACGGCGGGGCCGGATCCCAGGCATTGAGAACCAGCAGCAGAATTTCCCAGAGTATGATCAGGATAATCGTCACACCGGCGGCAATCATTGCACCCCGTTTCTTTCTTTTTCCACCCACTTTGTTCATAAATCGGTTTCCCCTTTTTCACATTCCTCTGAATCATTCGTTTCTGTCTTTTTTCTTTACCAGACATCGTTTTTTGAAAAAGGAAATTCCATAGCAAATGATCTGATCGTAATCTTCTTCATACTCTTTTCCATACATTTTCTCATCAATCTGCTGTAATGCCTGTTTACAATCCTTCTCCATATCCTGTAATCGCTCAGAATATTTCGCCTCAAAGACTGCAACCTGGCTTTCTACCGCATCAAACACAACCACATCACTGTGGCCTTCTCCACTCTCTCGATAGGATTTGACCCGATATCCGGCACCAGCAAAAATCCCGGCAAGAAACGCATGGTAGAAATCTTCTCTGTAGTCATGATAGCTGATGGTTCTTCTCAGCAATTTATTCATTTCTTCCGTGATAATTCCACTATTTTCTTTCCATACTCCATCAAAATAACGCTATCCTGTCCCATTGTCTGGCACTATCATTAAACCATTTCATAATGGTTGTCTGAAATATCTCTTTGATTTCTTTATTGGGAATTGTCAGAGCAATCGTCCCTTCTGGCAGTTCTTCTTTCAGATTCTCCTCCCAGGCTCTTGTCAGGTATCCTGTCAAATGTAAAATACTCCAGAGATTTTCCTCGGAAGAATGCATATAATCATAGGTCAGATTCTCATCAATGTGCTCCACAATAGAGCCCCTGGAAAGCAAAATCTCCAGTTTTTCCGTGATGCTGCTGCCTGCATAATCGATAAATGATCGAATAATGGCATTATCACTGGTATTTTTCCAGTAACCTGTCGGTTTCTTTTTCGGGTCATGCTGATAATCACGAAGATAATTCATCACATCCCATGGACAATACACATCAAATTCTCCAAAATGATATCCATCGTACCATTTTTTGATGAGATCCATCTGACTTTCCGCTCCGGCATCTTCCAAAATCTTATCGATGTCCTTTTGGGTAAAGCCAAAATATTCATCATATCTAGACGAATTTCCGCGAAACCAGAAATCCCAACAGGAATATTCAGTTGGTTCATGGTCAATTACTCCTTTCCGGAGATTCTAAAATCCTTTTATCACCTTAACCTTCGTTGTTCTTTTACAAACCAGACACGGGTAGTTCTGTGGAAAACTATTGTTCGGATCAATTCTTCCTACATTGGCAGGAAAGGAACGATGGCATCTTGTGCAGATTACTTTCACTTTGTTATCCATGCTGAATAATGACATAGGGGTACTCCTTTATAAATACATCACAAAAAATTCATTAATACATATTTTAATAAAGTATCTAGTCACGTAATTTGTTCAGGTACTAAAATGCGGACGTAATGGACTAATAGTAAAAACATTACTCAAATCAATTTGTGTTCCATCATCCGTAATACAACTTGTCTGTCCTCTGTATTTTCCATATACCTCTAATCTTTGCTTCTGAATCTCACAGGGATATTTTGTTTCCAATTCTTGCTGATTCAATGCCACCCCTCTGGCATAGGATCCAGAACCACTGACAGACTCATCTTCTGCATCTTCCAGATAGGAAATCCCTCTATGTTTTAAATAACTATACAAAATCAGATATAATTCATCCAGTGATATTTCTTCTGAAATTGCTTTAACTTTTAGCCCAACTATGTCATTATTTTTTAACTTTGGAATAGTAAATCCATTTTTCTTCCACAGCTTGTCAAAATCATTTAATCTTGTCTTTTGTCGTCTTTTTAAACGCTTTGTCTGACGCATCGTTCTTCTTACCAGATTATTTGCAGCGGTAGCTTCCGGAAATAAATTACTTCCTGCTTCCACTACCGTTTCTGACTCTTTATCGATCACTGCCCACCCAACAGATGCAATTCCTATATCCAATGCTACAATGTATCCCATAGTATTCCCCTTCCATTGACAAAAAATATCAGTTTTTTATATTATAACATCATTTCTTCTTTTTTACATCTCTATTAGCCAAAAAACAACCCCCAGACAAGTCTCGAAACCTGCCCGGAGGTCGTTTTTATAATCCGATTCTTTTTTATTCCATTACACCAATCTCATCCGGAACGATGAAGTCTGCATCGGTGCATTCTTTAATGTCTTCTACTGTATAGCCGGGAGCTAATTCCCGTAACACAAGGCCGTCCGGTGTCACTTCAAAGTAACATCTTTCTGTCACGATATCGGTAACACATTTGGCTCCGGTCAGTGGAAGGGTACATTTTTTCAGAATTTTGGAACCGCCGCCTTTGTCGCAGTGATCGGTTGCAACGATGATTTTCTTTACGCCGGCACATAAGTCCATGGCGCCGCCCATACCTGGAACAAGCTTGCCCGGAATGGTCCAGTTGGCAATGTTACCCTCCTGGTCAACCTGGAGGGTTCCCAGTACGGTTGCGTCAATGTGTCCGCCCCTAATAAAGGCAAAGGATGTGGTGTGGTCAACGATACATCCGCCCTTGATGATGGAAGCCGGCTGTCCGCCTGCGTCAATGAGATCCGGATCTGCGTCTTCCCATTTCGGTGTGGCACCGCAGCCAACGATTCCGATTTCAGATTCCATCCAGATATCTACGCCTTCCGGAAGATAGTTTACACACATTGCAGGAACTCCGATTCCAAGATTTACAAAATCGCCGTCCTTAAAAAACTTTGCACAACGAGATGCTATGAGAGCACGTCCTGTTAATCCTGCCATTATTCGTTCCCTCCTTCTTCCTCTTTGACTTCTTCAGCCGGTTCTTCTTCTGGTTCTGCTGCTTTCTCTTCTACTTCTTCTTTTACTTCTTCCGGCTCTGCTTTGGCTTCTTCTTCCGCTTTTGCTGCCGCCTCGGCTTCGGCTTTGGCTTTTTCCGCTGCCTTTGCCTCGGCTTTAGCCTTTCCTCTCTGCCATACGAGACAGAATGGTTTCTTCTCGCCGGTTCTGACATAAACCATATCGATGATTGGTGCTGCTACATCGATTTCTTCCGGATCCAGTTCACCGACTTCTACCAGTTCTTCCGCCTCAACGATTACAAAATCTGCTGCATACGCCATATAACTGTTGGTTGCTCTGGCAATTTTACGAAATACAATATTACCGGCAGTGTCTGCTTTCCACGCACGAATTAAGGAAATATCTGCATGCATTGGCAATTCGAGAAGGTATTCTTTTCCGTTAATGGTGAGTTTTTGTTTGCCTTCTTCCACATCAGTGCCGATTCCGGTCGGAGTAAGACATCCACCCAGTCCGGCTCCGCCACATCGAATTCTTTCTGCAAAGGTACCTTGCGGAACAAATTCTATATCCAGTTCCCCGGCAAACATCTGATCTCTGGCCAAAGGGTTAAATGCAATGTGGGTAGTGGCAAGACTTTTCACTCTGTGGGCTGCAATCAGTCTACCAACTCCCTGATCCGGAGTTCCTGCCGATACGGCAATGGCATCAATATCTTTCACGCCCTTTTCCAGCACTCCGTCAATCAACTCATCGGCGGTGAGCTGTCCGTGCCAGTCGCCGAACATGATGGTCTGACCATCTTGAAATTTTGCCAAGGCTTCTTCTTTCGTCACTACTTTTGAACGCACTGTATTTACCACCTTTCTTTTTGTCTATTGTTTCAAATCCGTTTTATTATTTTCCTTCAAATGCAGGTTTTCGTTTCTCCATAAATGCCTTACAGCCTTCCTGAAAATCCATGGAAGCGGCACATTCACGCTGGGTCGGGATTTCTGTCTCGTCCAGCCATTTTTTATAGTCCGCATAATTTGCATCATAAATCTGCTTCTTAATATTCTTATAGGAAACCAGTGGACCGGCAGCCAGCTTTCTGGCAAACTTCATGGTAACTTCATCCAGCTCTTCTTTTGTGGTAACTTTATATGCAAGACCCAGTGCCTTCGCTTCTTCTGCACCTACCGGACGTCCGGTTGCTGCCAGTTCCATAGCACGGGAAGTTCCGATACTCTTGGATAAGAGATAAGTTGCACCGGTATCCGGAACCAGACCAAGATTCACGAATGCCAAGATAAATTTCGCATTATCCGCACAGATCATGAAATCTCCACCCAACGCAAGGCTGACACCGGCACCTGCTGCTGCCCCGCAAACGGAAGTGATGACCATCTTGCTCATCTTCTTCATACCGTCTGCCACAATTCCAACTTTGGCAATGAGACCGTCCATATTTACCTCGCCGCCTGCCTGAATCAGGTCATAGAAATAACCGATATCTCCGCCGGCAGAAAAGGCACGATCGGTTCCTTTCAGAACCACTACCTTAACATTCGGGTCTTTCTCCGCTTCATCAACAACATACATGAGTTCATCCGCCATCTGCTCATCAATAGCATTGAGGTTTTTCATGTAATTCATCTGAATGACTGCAATCCCATCCTCCACCGTGTAAATGAGTTTTTTTAATTCCATAGTTTCTCCTCCTTGTATGAAATTGGGTTTTCCGTCCACTTAATTATATTAAGATTTTACTATATTCTTGTTTATTTTTCAATATATATTTGTGCATTTTCACAAATATTTCATTATCATTCCATTAATAATTATGCATATTATACTAACAAATATTGTTGACTAAAATCCATTTTTTTAAGCAGAAAAAACCGCACACTTCTTTACCTTAAACCGTTGTATTACAAAAGTGAGTTAAGAAAAATAGTAAAAAAATACCGCTTTATGCAAAAAATATGTGCATAAAGCGGTTAATATTAATATTATTATAATTGTTCAGAGTCACCTCGAAAACAAAATGTGTTCTCGGTGTGGCGTATCCGCCAAATAGATTTATCCAACGAATCACTTGGGAATGCAAGCATTCCTTGTGAACGCCGTCCAAATCTGCTTGGTTCTGAACAGTTACATATTATTTCAAATTCTTAATATCCTCGGAAATATACGGGGTCATCTGGTAAACATAATAATTCAGCCAGTTTGTGTACAGGGTATTGGCGTGGCAGCGCCAGGATTTTACCGGTCCTAAGTCCGGGTTATCGTCCTGGTAGTAGCGACATGGGAATGGCACGTTATCCATTCCTTTTGCCAAGTCTCTTCTGTACTCTCCATCCAGGGTCACCACATCGTATTCCGGATGGCCGGTAACAAAAATCTGACGGCCTTCCTTGGCAATGATAATGAACGGACCAGCTTCTTCGGAGTCAGCGAGAATGGTCAGCTTCGGATTGTTTTCCACGTCTTCCCGACGAATTCCGCTATGTCTGGAATGAGGTGCATTG
>JAQYIU010000006.1 GCA_028721415.1 Lachnospiraceae bacterium
AAAATCGGCTGACCTCTTTCGTGATAATCATATTGAACTTACCCATGCGCGCATCGTTTATCATCTGATTAAATCTGACACGCTTTTTCGTGGAAGTACCAGTGATACCCTCATCGGCATAAATTTCATATAACTCCCAATTGGGCTGCCGATGGATATATTCTTTAAAATACCTCTGCTGAGACTCAAAAGAATTTACCTGATCATCTTTGTCCGTGGAAACACGACAATAACTTGCTACCTTAATCAGTTCTTTTACCTCCGGAAATAGGATTGCATGAAAGATTGTATTTTATTAATATGTAATTTTTTTCTTTATATATTCTTGTTTTTGAGTTTTCAACATTTGTTCCGCATAGCGATACTGCATTTCGTCCAAAGTCCCCTGTTCCTTGAGAGCCAGCAACATGGCTTTCTGATATGCGAACAGAAATCCACTGTCTAAATCCCAACCGATTTCCCGGTCATTTTCGATGGTCTGTAAAACAGCTGTATTTTCCATATTGCTGACCTCCTTCCTACTTCATACTTATTCACCGGGCCTGGACAATTTGCGTTATTTCATAATTTTATGACTCCGGATTCTCCAACAAAAGTGTGCAATAATGACCCCTTTCCAGGTACAGAGGAACTAAACCACGTGGAAATGATCTGTACCATCGTCCATCAATTAACGAGGAATCTGACCATAGAACAGATCAAGGAACAGGGATTTGCAGATTACTATGTGGATCACACCACCGGCCTTTACCCTGTCACCGCCAGCGGTGTTCCTTTCAGTGCTGCCACTTTCCAGTCGACCGGCGATCCAATCACCGATCTGACCGAAGATCTTGCTGCAGAACAGAAAGCCCGCACCACCTATGACAATATTCTCCGCCTTGTCAAAGACGATCCGGATGTCTACGATGCCATCAAATTTTTAAGAGCAAGGGAAATCGTCCATTTCCAGAGATTCGGTGAAGGGCTGCGCATTGTGCAGGATCATCTGGACAGTCGAAACTTCTATGCTTTCAATCCTGCTTTTGATAAAATGAGCAGTAACTGTGGCTGCCAGAGAAAGAGGTAAGCCATGACATTAACTTCCACTGCAGCCGTCTTTGAACTTCTGACAACCAGGGATCCCATTGCTTATGCCCAGATTCAAGACGTCGATGATAATCCAAATCCTCAGGGCATTGTTCTGTTCTTTCCGATCTGGGAAGGAACTCTGGTTCTTTTAGATATCACAGGACTTCCAATAGAAGAAGTCTCCTGTACACCTGATTTTTTCGGATTTCACATCCATAATGAAGGAACTCACTATAACCCAGGCAACTGCCCCCATCCAGCCCATGCAGGTGATATGCCACCTGTTTTGGGCAATCATGGATTTGCCTGGCAAATGTTTTATACGAGCCGATTTCGCCCGGAGGAAATTGTCGGAATGATGGCAGTCATTCACAAAAATCCAGATGATTTCACCACGCAGCCATCGGGAAATTCCGGTCATTTCCTGGGAACCGGCGAAGTGAAAAGATATGTATAAATTTTTTAGAGATCAAAACACGGGAATATTCCTGACTTCCAATCACCAGGAAATTCACACGTTTTGACCCCATAATCTTTCTGAGGCAGAAAATTATGAAGCAGAAAACTGAAATTCTCTCCCAAATCCTATTTCTGCCTCAATTACATACTCTTTTGAATTCTATATTTCGTTATTTTTTAAACGCATAATTTTCTTGTTTTTTTCTTTTATTTTCTCTATTTTTTACGTTTTTAATATTTTTTGTCATAAATACTAGTGTTTTTTGTCATTTTTTGCTTTGTACTGATTTAAATACATAACTTTACTTGATTTTTGCTTGTAATTTTTTAATAATATGGTAAAATAAGTTTGTTAAAAAAAATACACTTTATTTTTTCATTATTAGGAGGAGAACGATGAGTCGATTTACTTTACCAAGAGACATTTATCACGGTTCCGGATCTCTGGAAGAGCTTAAAAATTTAAAAGGAAAAAAAGCCATCCTTGTTGTTGGTGGTGGCTCCATGAGACGTCAGGGATTTTTAGATAAGGCAGTTGCTTATCTGGAAGAAGCCGGCATGGAAGTAAAATTATTTGAAGGCGTTGAGCCGGACCCATCCGTTGAAACGGTTATGAGAGGCGCAGAGGCAATGCGTGAATTCGAACCGGACTGGATCGTATCCATGGGCGGCGGATCACCAATCGATGCTGCAAAAGCTATGTGGGCATTCTACGAATATCCAGATACCACTTTTGAAGATCTCTGCATCCCATTCAACTTCCCTGAATTAAGACAGAAAGCAAAATTTGCTGCAATTCCTACTACATCCGGAACAGCTACAGAAGTTACTGCTTTCTCCGTAATCACAAACTATCAGACAGGTGTAAAATATCCTCTGGCTGACTTCAATATCACACCGGACGTTGCTATCGTTGATCCTGATCTGGTTGCACAGCTTCCGGTTAAACAGGTTGCTTACACAGGTATGGATGCTCTTACTCATGCCATCGAAGCATATGTTTCCACATTAAACGGACCTTTCACAGATCCACTTGCATTACAGGCAATCGAAATGGTTCTCGATTATCTTCCAGCTTCTTACCACGAAAACATGGAAGCAAGAGAACAGATGCACTATGCACAGTGCTTAGCAGGAATGGCATTCTCCAATGCATTACTGGGTATCGTTCACTCCATGGCTCATAAGACCGGAGCAGCTTTCTCCACAGGTCACATTCCTCACGGATGTGCAAATGCCATTTATCTTCCATACGTTATCAAATATAACGCAAAAGATCCGATTGCTGCAAAACGTTATGCTGAAATCTCTCGCCGTATGGGTCTTGCTGGAACAAGTGAAAAAGCTCTCATCAACAGCCTTTGCAAAAAAATTGATGAATTCAATGCCATCTTAAATATTCCTAAGACATTAAAAGACTTCGGTATCGACGAAGAAGAATTCAAGAGCAAAATCTCTACCATCGCAGAACTTGCTGTTGGCGATGCTTGTACAGGATCTAATCCTCGTGCCATCACTCCTGCTGAAATGGAAAAATTATTTACATGCACATATTACGGAACAGAAGTTGATTTCTAATATTTAGAAACTATTCTGTCACAAAAAAGTCGCCTGCAGTGATTATATATCGCTGCAGACGGCTTTTTTACACCATTTCTATTGAAATTTCTCTTCGTATTCTTTTTCTTTGAATCCAACCAGTACATAGTCCTCTCCGACGATAATCGGTCTTTTCACCAACATTCCGTTGGTGGCAAGAAGTTCATACTGTTCTTCGTCACTCATGTTTGGCAGGCGATCCTTAATATTATTCTGGCGGTAAATCTGTCCGCTGGTATTAAAAAATCTTTTTAACGGAAGTCCACTCTTTTCATGCCATTCTTTTAATTCCTCTGCTGTCGGATTATTATCCACGATATGACGATCTTCAAACTCTACATCATTCTCTTTGAGCCAGTTCAGAGCCTTTTTACAAGTGGAACATTTTGGATATTGTACAAATAAAACTTTCATGATTACTCCTTTCTTTCGTGCAGATTCTCAATCTGCCAGTCAATTGGGTCCAACTGATGAAATTTCAGATATTCATTAGTCTGACTGAAATGTTTGCATCCGAAAAATCCACGATATGCCGAGAGAGGACTCGGATGCGGTGCTTCCAGTATCAAATGCTTTGGATTGGTCAACATTTTCTTCTTATTCTGTGCAGGACGCCCCCAGAGAAGAAATACCATCGGTCTTTCCTGTTCATTAAGAACCCGAATGGCAGCATCGGTAAATTCTTCCCAGCCAATACCTCGATGAGAATTGGCCTGATGGGCACGAACCGTGAGGACTGTGTTAAGCATGAGAACTCCCTGCTTTGCCCATTTGACCAGATAACCGTTATCTGGAATATAGCATCCCACATCATCGTGAAGCTCCTGGTAAATATTCACCAGGGATGGCGGAATATCCACATCCGGCTTCACAGAGAAGCACAGTCCATGGGCCTGACCATTATTATGATAGGGATCCTGGCCCAAAATAACCACCTTGACATCCTTAAGAGGAGTCAGGTGGAACGCATTGAATATGTCGTCTGCCGGAGGAAAGATCTCTCTCTCCCGGTATTCCTGATTAATTTTTTTATATAATTCTCTGTAATAGGGCTTTTTATACTCGTCTTTCAGAGCTTCTGCCCAATCATTGTTAATTGCTGACATAAGTATATCGCCTTTCTTTTGTAGTTCTGTCCCCTCCCCACTGATTCTCGCACTTAGAGAAAGGATATCCTTCCACTGAGATGAAAAAAGAGCTGTTATAATATCTCCTCTCACATATTATAACAGCTCTCTTCATGATTGGCCAGAGTTCCTCCGTTAACTTTCCCAAATTACGGACCTATACTCGTAAAGTGTGTTTCTCACTTTCTCCAGGGCCAAACCCAAGTTTATCGTATTCTGCTTTGGCAACTTCCCATGGAAGTACATCGACCGGTTCTTTAAGATATGATAATATATCTGCAATACCTTCTCCCGTAAAAGCACTTGTAAAAAATATCTTCTTACAACCGGCTAACCGAAGCCATTCTGCTGCGAGCTCGGGATTCGCAGCCCAATGGTCGATCTTAGTTACAACACCGACAACTTCTCTGTTGCTTACAGATACAACATTTGGCGGATATAAGGAAAACGGTTCAATGGCACTCATCAGCAGACCAATAACATCTGCCTCACAGCCATATACAGCCAGTGCGCCTGCTAGCTCTTTCGTTTCCGCGTACTCTCCAGGCGTATCGATGATCACATCAAAATGATTCACATACTGTGTCTTATGATATGTAATCTTTTCACCCTTCATCGCCTGCTTGATCGTAGTCTTACCTGATTCACTACGACCGACAAACATAATCTTGCGCATAGAAAATCACCTTATTTCTTCGTGACTGGACATGTTGCATATCCGAGATCATTCTGGAAGTAATGGATTACTGCCTTTACTGCAGATTCCACTGCTGAAATACGTCCGGTTAAAATCAATGTTCCGCTGAAACGGTCAACGAAACCTAAATAAACGTCACCACTCTTAATTGCGATATCGGCACCGATAACCGCTGACTCACTTGGAGTAACTGTGATGATACCAATCGCGGAACGCTCGAAATCAATATCCGGATTCAGACCCAATTTACGATATACGATTGGTTTCGGACTTGTTACAACATGGGCAAGAGTAATCTGTCTTCCCGGTACAGTTTCCTGAATAATTCTTAATCTTCCTTCTGTATCTTTTGGTAATAATTCTTTAATATCCATGTCTTCCGCTCCTTCATTACTGCAGTAATAGCATTCGTTCTAAAAACTATCTAATAACATGTTTAAATTATAACACATTCATTTCCAACAATCTATAAAAAAATTGGACATTTCCCGCTTTTCCTTGGTTATTTCTTGATATATTTCACAAAAAAGAGTACACTATCGACAAGAAAAAACAACATTTTGCAATAGTATGCTAAGAAAGGAATCTTATATATTATGAACACACAACCATTTTTATCATCCAATCAATCCATTTCCTTTGAAATCTTCCCACCCAAAAAATGGGAAAGTTTCCCGAATCTCTACGAGACTTTGGACTCTTTAAAACAACTGAATCCGGCCTTTATCAGCTGCACCTACGGAGCCAACGGAAGCAACAGTAAAAAAACTGCTGAAATCGTTTCCTATATTCAAAATCAATTGCAGATTGAAGGCATTGCCCATCTCACCTGTGCGGCGTTGACTAAAGAAAGTTTTTTATCCACAATCAAAACGTTCCAGGAGATGGGAATCCACAGTGTTCTTGCCCTCCGTGGGGACAAACCACAGGATATGACCGAAGAAGCTTTTGCATCAAGAACTTATCAACATCCTTCAGAACTGATTCCGGAACTGAAAGCCGCCGGATTTACCGTTGCCGCTGCCTGCTATCCGGAAAAACATTATGAAGCCGCTTCCATGGAAGAGGATCTGCATTATTTAAAACATAAGGTGGAGCAGGGAGCGGATTTTCTGATCAGTCAGTTGTTTTTTGATAACGACATTTTCTATCGTTTTCTGGATGAGACCGATAAAGCAGGGATTCGGGTTCCGATCGAGGCTGGAATTATGCCGATTACCAGTGCGAAAATGATCGGCAATACGATTAATCTTTCCGGAGCGAGCATCCCTAAGAAAATGACAGATCTTCTGGCGAAATATCAGGATAATCCGGAGGATCTGCGAAAGGCTGGCATTGAATATGCGGCGGATCAGATTCGGGATCTTCAGGCTCATTCTGTGAGCGGGATACATATTTATACCATGAACAATGCAAAGACTGCACAGGATATTTTAGGGTTACTGTAGTAACCAGATGACCAGACACCCAGACGACGTCCGTACCGATCATGGCAATTTTCTCGTCGACACCCTCACCGAACAGATTTTTTATGAATATAAGTCGAACAGATTTCTGTGGACTACATGTCCACAGAAATGGCTCCGCCCTAACGAAAAACAGCTACGAATGTGCTCTTCGTGTGCAAGCACCCATCGCACATCGTAGCTGTTTTTCCTGTCCTCGTTATTGGTTTTCGTTCGGCTCACAGGCCGACTTGAAAATTCCATGCATCGGTTGTCAGGCCGTCTGTGCATTGAAAAACTGAGGATAGATATCGTATATGAGAATCCCGCCTTCACGGAGGAAGTTCCTGTTAATAATTTTTGATAAAGAAAAGCAGATGCTGTTCTATCTTGCTAGAAGGCGCCTTTGTACCGGCTTGTGCATGTTGGATAGAGGCTACAAAAATGAAATCAGGCTGCTATGTAATTCTGGAGGACGCCTTTGTACCGTAGGACAACGAAGCCCGGCCTTCACGGAGGAAGTTCCTGTTAATAATTTTTGACAAAGAAAAGCAGATGCTGTTCTATCTTGCTGGAAGGCGCCTTTGTACCGCAGGGCAACGAAGCCTGAAAGCAAGATAGAACGCATCTGCGTATCCTTTATACTAAACTCTATTCAACAGGAACTTCCTCACGAATCGTTTTGGTTCTGATCTCCTCTGTGATTGCACTGATGAATTCTGCCAGGGTTTTCTGACCTTCATCTCCGGCAAATCTGCTTCTGACAGATACCAGTCCTTCTTCCTGTTCTTTTGCTCCAACGACAAGCATGTATGGCAGTTTTGCGATACGTGCTTCACGGATTTTGTATCCGATCTTTTCGGAACGGTTGTCGATGGTGCTTAAGATGCCGTTTTTCTTTAATTCGCGGTTGACTTTTTCTGCGTAGTCTGCGTATTTTTCGGAAATTGGCAGCACACGTACCTGTTCCGGACAGAGCCATGTCGGGAATTTACCTGCATATTTTTCGATAAGCCATGCCAGTGTTCTCTCGTAGCATCCTATGGATGTTCTGTGGATAACGTATGGACGCTGTTTTTCTCCGTTCTGATCAATGTAGTACATATCGAAGTTTTCTGCGATAGCACAGTCAAGCTGAATTGTGATCATGGTGTCTTCTTTACCATAAACATTTTTTGCCTGAATGTCGATCTTTGGTCCGTAGAATGCGGCTTCTCCATCTGCTTCTGTAAATGGCACGTTCTGTTCCACGAGGATGTCACGAATCTGTCCCTGTGTGGATTCCCAGTATTCATCATCTCCCAGATATTTTTCCTTGTTGTTCGGATCCCATTTGGACAGACGATAGGTTACGTCATCCTGAAGGCCGAGGGTGGTCAGGCAGTACTGAGCCAGTTCCAGACAACGTTTTAATTCTTCATTTGCCTGATCCGGACGAATAATCAAATGACCTTCGGAAATAGTGAACTGGCGTACACGAGTCAGTCCGTGCATTTCACCGGAATCCTCATTACGGAATAATGTGGAGGTTTCTGCCATACGATATGGGAGATCTCTGTAGGATTTCTGTGAATTTTTGTAGCAGTAGTACTGGAATGGACAAGTCATTGGACGAAGTGCCATAACCTCTTTATCTTTTTCTTCATCTCCCAGCACAAACATACCTTCTTTGTAATGATCCCAGTGACCGGAGATCTTGTACAGATCGCTCTTTGCCATAAGAGGAGTTTTTGTTCTCACATAGCCCCATTCATTATCTTCCAGGTCTTCGATCCATCTCTGCATGGTCTGGATGATTTTCTGGCCTTTTGGAAGCATCAGCGGAAGACCCTGTCCTACCACATCAACCGTCGTGAATAATTCCATCTCTCTTCCCAGACGGTTGTGGTCACGAAGTTTGATTTCTTCCAGATATTTCAGTCGTTCTTCCAGATCTGCTTTCTTTGTGTATGCAGTTCCGTAAATACGGGTGAGCATTTTATTCTTTTCATTTCCTCTCCAGTAAGCCCCTGAAGAAGATGTAAGTTTAAATGCCTTGATATTTTTTAAGTTCATCAGGTGAGGGCCGGCACAGAGATCGGTGAAATCTCCCTGTTTGTAGAAACTGATGACAGCGTCCTCCGGCAGGTCTTCAATGAGTTCCACTTTATATGGCTCATCTTTTTCTTTCATAAAAGCGATAGCTTCTTCTCTTGGAAGCTCAAATCTTTCGATAGAAGGATTTTCTTTGATGACTTTTTTCATTTCCCTTTCGATGGCATCCAGATCTTCTCTGGAAAGAGGTTCCATATCAAAGTCGTAGTAGAATCCATCTTCAATGGCCGGTCCGATTGCAATCTTGGCATCCGGATACAGACGTTTTACCGCCTGAGCCAGTACATGGGAAGCTGTGTGACGGAAAGCAAGTTTTCCTTTTTCATCCTGGAATGTGAGGATGTTTAAGTCGCTGTCTTCGGAGACAATGGTACGTAAATCAACTGTCTCACCATTCAGTTCTCCGGCACAGGCATTTCTTGCCAGGCCTTCGCTGATATCCTTCGCAATATCCAAAACAGACATTGGCTGTTCATATTCTTTTTGTGATCCATCTTTTAAACGAATAATCATTTTATTCTCTCCTTTTCAGTTTATTATATTTTCATTGGAAAATTGATATTTTTTTCATTTGGTATCCTCATTATTCGACTTTAATTCAAATAGAAAAAAGAAGATACCTGCTCGTCTTTACCGAAAATATTATTATATTCCAACAAATTATATTGATGAATGTATTTATAATAAGGGGATGATTTATCATCTTTTTCATAAAAATTACCATCTTTTCCCCAATATCCAATGGCATTAATGCATGGGATCTCTTCCCGCAACTGCGTGAGATATTTCAGATACCCCGTCTTCTTAATACCCGCCACTTCTGCCAGATAAGTGGACAAATAATTATTGCTGGTTCTCTCCACCGTTTGCTCCTCAATATCATAATTGGCCCAAATCAGGAAAGGCACTTTGTAAAGCTGTTCCAGTTCTTCCCCTTCCAGGTCATCAATTTCTGTTCCTAGCAAACGATTATAGAAACTCTCATCAAGGTCCGGCTGGTGATCGCCAAAAAATACGATGACCGTCGGCTCATCTACTTTTTCAAAATAATGAATCAGATCTTTCAAAGCTTCATCAGACATTTTCACCATATTGAGATATTGCTCCACTTTGGAGTAAGATTGCAGATTGCCTTTTAACTGAACTTCATTTCCCGTCTCCATGGTACTTCCATCATAACTTCCGTGATTCTGCATGGTTACATTGAACATATAAAATGGTTCATCCGTATCCTGCGATTCCTCATACAGCTCTGTAATCTTTTTATAATCCTCATAATCTGTAATATGATAATTCACGGTGTCCGTAAATACAGAAAAATCATCCGACGTGTAAAACTGATCAAATCCCATAAGCGGATATATCTTATATCTGCTGTATCCTGTTTTGTAATAGGGGTGCAGAGCATAACATGGAGAATATCCCTGATTGTTCAAAGTGGAAGTAAGCCCCGCCACATCACTCCGCAAAAATAACTGATACGGCACCGAATTATCCGGAAGAAATGCCAGTGTATTTCCTGTCAGAAACTCAAATTCCGAGTTGGCGGTATTTCCCCCGAATACGGAGCTGTATGTATAACCTTTAATGGTATTCTCCGTTAATTTGCGAAAAAATGGCATATAATCATTTGTTACATCCATATCTCCTACCGCCTTAAGGTCAGCGAAGGATTCATTCATCACAACAATGATATTCGGCGATTGCTGTGCAACAGTTTCCTCATTCTCTACCTTGCGACTATCCGACTCATATAAATCCGTAATCTTCTTCACAGCATTAACAGAATACCCTTCCGGTTCTTCCACATGAAGATATCCAAAAGTTCTGGCTGTCGTCAGTAACGTTCCATAATACCGGTATTTATACTGTGGACGGTACACTCGAAAATCCACTCCAATGTTTTCCAGATAATCACTATACACATACACTTGACAAAAACCGTAAAACAAAACAGAAAAAGCAATCAGATAGGCAAGTCTGCCCTTCCATCGGAACAGTTTAAATTTATCCAGCTTAAATAGCAGGGCGATGATGACCAGTGCCAGCATGAGAAACTCTGCGGTATCCACATCAATCTGAATCCGATACGTATTTGCCACAGAAATCGCAGTCAAAAAGGAATAAATATCCGATGCAATAAACGACATACTTCTGAATAATGTCAGCTCATAATTCATGATGCCGAAAAAGGCCGTTACCACGATCATGCTGATGGATGCCCCTCTGAGACTGTTGCAGATCAAAAGCAGGAACAGGAAAATCACATAGTAGATTGCCAGATCCAGGAACAGATATAATTTGGGTATATCAAATACCGGTACCCAGAACTGCATATCGTTATAAAATTCCAACCACAAAAATGCGATAAATGGAATCAACAGAGCCACTGTCCAGCTCACCCGACGATTAATCTTCGGCTTAAAATGGAAATCCTTCACCGTAAGGAATACCAGAATAATCCAAAGACCTCCGCATATCACAATGGAGTCAGCATAAAACCGATCAAAAAAATTCGTAATCGTCCCATCGTAATACAAATGAGGCTGAATCAGAAAACTGATTGCCAAAAGGACTTCCAGAAATACCAGAAACTTCTTCCCGGATTTTCCTTTTAGAAACTTTCGGACTCCCAGCAAGCCCGCTCTTTTTTTATTCTTTTCTTTCTTTTCTATCATTACTTTGCCTTTCTACATAAGCATACTTCCCTCTTTTTCCATAGCAAAGTTGTGGTAAAATAGAACCATTTCACAATAAAGAAAAATCCCTGCTCCATATCCGAAGATATAGAGCAGGGACGATTTATGTTCGCGGTTCCACCCTGATTATCTGTCCTCTCCCAAAAGCTTCATATAATTGAAAAATATCTCCCTCCGAGATGACAAATCAGCTTATTTATGACGATAACGGTGTCGGCCGTATCCGATTAAGGATCTCTCCAAGGTGGTCTTCCATCAAACTATTCTCAAAATGCTTCCAGCCAAGGCATCTCTCTCTGTCAGAACCTGTATGATGTACTGTCCTCTTCATCAATTTATCAAAAATAATATACCACATTTCAATTGAAAGTCAACCATGTTTATGGGAAATCTTCTTACAGAAATACCAGGCAGCCATCTGGGCTCTGCCGGAAAATCTTTCCGTAAACAACAGTTTTTCTACTTCTTCCCGGCTGAAAAATCCCGGCATAATCCATTCATCTGCTTCCGTGTGGTCGGATAATTCTCCATCCACTTCTGCAAATGCCACATAGGCAGATGAATCGCTGAGATCCGGAGCAGCGTAGGACGGCGGCAGAATTTCTTCGATTCGCACAATGGATAACCCCGTCTCTTCATAGAGCTCTCTCCGGGCACATTCCTCTACAGTCTCCCCCTCATCAATATGACCTGCAGGCATATTATACACAAAATGGTTGACTCCCATACGAAATTCTTTGCATAAAAGGAGTTTATCTCCCTTTGTTCCGATAATCACAACTCCGGCGGCTTTTTCTCCAAGCTGTTCCGGACTGTCATAATCAAAGTTGCTGACGGTCTCATATATTTTTTCTCCGCCTTCCGTATTTGTGTAATTTAATGTGTAATTTTTTAAAAAGCGGGTATCCCTGGTTTTTTCCATGGAATTTAAAACAGGAATCTGTTTCATATGTTACTCCTTTCGGGATCAGGACCATTAAACATGAATGGCTCAGATTGCTAATAAGTTCACCGGACCTGACCCCAGGATATGTTAGTCTAAGATTTCTTTCAGAATCTGATTAACCATGGCAGGATCAGCTTTTCCCTTCATGGCTCTCATGGTCTGTCCCACAAAGAATCCCATGGCTTTTTTCTTGCCGGCTTTATAATCTTCGACAGATTTTGGATTATTCTCCACAATTTCTTCGATGACTTTACGAAGAGCACCTTCGTCATTGACAGTTTTCAGTCCATTTTCTTCCACATAAACTTCAGGGTCTGCATCGTCTTTAAAGATAGCCTCAAATACTTTCTTAGCTACTTTTCGATTGATGGCACCGGACTCGATCATGCGAATCATGTCCACCAGATGTTTCGGGCTGAAATTAATATCGGAAGCTTCCATCTCATTTTCTTTTAAGAGACGCATGGTGTCTCCCATAATCCAGTTGGATACTTCTTTTGGTGCAGCGCCAAGAGTGATACAAGCCTCAAATAAATCGGTCAGCTTCTTATCGGAAGTGATAATATCAATATCATATTCCGGAAGACCGAATTCTTCTTTGTATCTTGCCTGTTTTTCATCGCGGAATTCCGGCTGACGGGAACGGATTTCCTCCAGCCATTCATCCGAAATCACGATCGGTACGAGGTCCGGTTCCGGGAAGTATCTGTAATCCTGAGCATCTTCTTTGGAACGCATCGGATAGGAGTATTCTTTATCATCATCCCATCTTCTGGTTTCCTGAATGACCTTTCCGCCATCCTCGATAAGGTCAATCTGTCTTTCTGTCTCTCCCTCAATGGCTCTTGCAATAGCACTGAAGGAGTTCAGGTTCTTCATCTCTGTTCTGGTTCCAAATTCTTCGGTTCCCACCTCTCGGACAGAAAGGTTCACGTCTGCTCGCATAGAGCCTTCCTGAAGCTTACAATCAGAAGCACCCAGATACTGAATAATCATTCTGAGTTTTTCCAGATAGGCAATAACCTCATCTGCAGAACGCATATCCGGTTCAGAAACAATCTCGATCAGAGGAACACCACTTCGGTTAAAATCTACCAGAGAATTGCCGGTAGCTGGATCGTGTACCAGTTTACCTGCATCTTCTTCCATATGAATCTCATGGATTCCGATACTTTTCTTTCTTCCATTAACTTCAATATCCACATGACCGTTACGGCAGATTGGCAGATAAAGCTGAGAAATCTGATAGTTCTGTGGATTATCCGGATAAAAATAGTTTTTACGGTCAAATTTACAGTTCTGTGTGATGGTACAGTTGGTGGCAAGACCGACAGCCGCTGCATATTCTACCACCTGTTTATTAAGAACAGGAAGGGAACCCGGCATACCGGTACATACCGGACAGGTATGAGTATTTGGCGCACCTCCAAAAGCGGTACTGCATCCACAGAAAATTTTGGTTCTGGTCGCCAGTTCTACGTGAACCTCCAGACCAATGACGGTTTCATATTGTCTGCTCATTTATTTGTCCTCCTTTCCTGACAGATCACACATGGCAAAATCACGGTTCTGCTCATACGTGTAAGCTGCACGAAGGATATTCTTTTCTTTAAAACAATCTCCGATCAACTGTAAACCGATTGGAAGACCTTTAGAATCCACACCGCATGGTACACAGATTCCCGGCAATCCGGCCAGATTCACAGAGATGGTATAAATATCACCCAGGTACATTTTGATCGGGTCACTTAAACTATCACCCAATTTTGGTGCGGTAGTCGGTGCCGCCGGTCCCAAAATCACATCATACTGAGCAAATGCTTTGTCAAAAGCCTGTTTGATGAGGGCTTTGGTACGGAGTGCTTTCAGATAGTACGCATCATAATATCCGGAACTAAGGACGAAAGATCCGAGCATGATTCTTCTCTTTACCTCCGGTCCAAACCCTTCCGAACGGGTCTTTTTAAACATATTGTGAAGGCCTTCGTATTCCGGTGTACGATAACCGTATTTTACTCCTTCAAAACGGGCAAGGTTGGAACTTGCCTCGGCAGAAGCGATAACATAGTAAGCCGGAATCGCATATTCCACCAGACTAAGGTCAAATTCTTCCACAATGGCACCTTTTTCTTCCAGCACTTTTGCAGCAGAAAGAATGGCATCCTTCACTTCCGGATCCAGACCTTCTCCAAGATAATCTCTCGGAATACCGATTTTCATGCCTTTTACATCATCCACAAGAGCAGAAGTAAAATCATAATCTTCTCTCTTTACGGATGTGCTGTCCTTTGGATCATAGGATGCAATGGTTTCAAGAATTGTAGCACAGTCTGTCACATCCTTTGCCATCGGGCCAATCTGATCTAAAGAAGAACCGTAGGCAATCAGACCATAACGCGATACGGTACCATAAGTTGGCTTCATTCCCACTACGCCACAGAAGGAAGCCGGCTGACGAATGGAACCACCGGTATCAGAACCTAACGCATAGCTGCATTCTCCGGCTGCCACTGCTGCGGCAGAACCGCCGGAAGAACCTCCCGGCACGTGATCCGGATTCCACGGATTCTTTGTTGGTCCATAATAAGAAGTCTCGGTGGTACTTCCCATGGCAAACTCATCCATATTGGTCTTTCCGATAATCACTGCTCCGGCTTTCTCCAGATTAATCACTGCTTCTGAAGTATAAGTCGGCACGAAATTATTCAAAATCCTGGAACTACAGGTTGTCAGAGTTCCTTTGGTACACATATTATCCTTAATTGCCACAGGCACACCGGCAAGCGGGCCGGTAAGGGTTCCGTCACCGATTAATTTCTGTACTTCTTCTGCCTGTTTCAGAACTTCTTCTCGATTGCAAATCGTCACATAACAGTGATACGCTTCTTCCCTTGCCTCTATGGCATCCATCGCAGCAGTGGCTGCCTCCACAACAGAAACTTCCCCTGCCTTGATTTTCTTTCCCAGCTCAACTGCTGTTAAATCCATCAAATTCATGGTTTTCCTCCTAATCAAATGTCTTCGGAACTACGAAAGCTCCGTCTTTGCTTTCCGGTGCGTTGGAAAGAATCTCTTCCCTGTCGTCTCCATTGGTAACCACGTCTTCCCGAAATACATTATTGATCGGAAATACATGACTCATCGGCTCTACACCTGAGGTATCAAGTTCATTCAATGTATCAATATAATCCAGCATGTTGGCCATGTCTTTTTTTGCCTGTTCTTTCTCTTCCTCAGAGAGTTCCAGTTTTGCAAGAATGCCGACATATTCAATCGTTTCATCTGAAATCACATTTGCCATATTGATCGCTCCTTTATTCAAATTTATAACGTTCCGAATCAAAATCCGGTTCTGTTTCGTCACATATCTAATTTAAGACGATAACATATTTATTTCTCGTTATCAAGTTTAAAAAAGATGTTTTTCTCATACATTTCCTCAGAAAGCATGGAACGATACAAAGTTTCCATCCCTTCCCTGGCTTTTTCCCCGTAAAGACTCTTTCCCAGAGTAAAAATACGGTACGGCACTCCAAATGCAGAACCCATGAGTCCGGCACCTTTTGCCCCGTTTCTTAAATAAAACTGGATTCGTTTTAACTGCACGGCACGAATCTCCGGTTCCTCCAGATCCGGCTGCTCTGTCTCGATAAAAACCGTCTCGTCTTCTTTTAAATGACTTTTCATGATACTTAAGATCTCGCTGCCTTTTCCCAGTCCCCGCACCTCTTCCAGCACAGCATAATAATCCAGCAGCAAAAAGGAACCACTTCGGAGGAAAAACGCATAGGCAATTAATCTGCCCTCTTCATAATACCCGTAAGGGAAATATCGATTTTCTTCGAAGCATTTCTCCATAATATAAAATGGTTTTACCTCATCTGTCGGAAAATGATTCACCAGATGCCATTCATAAATCTGACGAAATTCATTCAGCTCTAATAATTTCTGTTCTATCATTACGTATTCCTCCTGTCACATATCGCCCATCTCAGTGAGATATTTTTACCTGTCACTGCGATGGACTCATAACTTTTTTAATTTTGCATAAAATTTATCATCTAAGAAAAGGAGCCTTCTTTTGAAACGTTTATTATCCATTTTTCTTTCGATTCTTATTTTTTTCTGCTCATTTTCTTATCATATCATAAATTTGCAGGCAGAGGAAACCCCTTCCGGACTTTATGCAAAAGCCGCTATTCTTATGGACGGAAATAATCAGAGAATTCTTTTTGGAAAAGACGAACAGACCGAACTTCCCATGGCCAGCACTACCAAGATCATGACCTGTCTCTATGCCCTCGAACATGGAAATTTGTCTGATACCGTCACTTTTTCCATAAAGGCTGCTTCCGCACCAAAAGTACATCTCGGTGCCGTTGAGGGAGACCAGTTTCTTCTATCTGATCTGCTCTTCGCCCTCATGTTAGAATCCTATAATGATGTGGCAATCGCCATTGCAGAACATATCAGTGGTTCTGTGGAAGCCTTCTGCGAAGCCATGACAGAGGAAGCGCGGGCATACGGTTGTTATCACACTTCTTTTGTAACTCCTAACGGGCTGGACAGCAAAAACCATTACACCACCTGTTACGACCTCGCCATCCTCACCTGCCGTGCCCTGCAGAACAATGATTTTCGCCATATCATCACACAGACTTCCTGTTCCATCAAAGAACTGACAAAGGGAACATCCTACTCTCTCACCAACAAAAATGCCTTCCTCACTTCCTATCCCGGCGCCATCGGTGTAAAAACCGGTTATACCTCCGGAGCAGGATACTGTTTTGTGGGTGCTGTCGAAACCGAAGAACGCCTGCTGATTTCTGTTGTTCTGGGAAGTGGCTGGTATCCTAACCGAACTTATAAATGGAAGGATACAAAAAAACTGATGGATTATGGCATGGAACAATTCGAATACCAGACCATATCCCCCGGCGAAGACATTCCAGCCACCATTTCTGTAGAAAAGGGGCAGAGCAAACTATGTACCCTCATCCACCCGGAGCCAGTCACCCTTCTTCTCGGCAAAGAAGAAACAGCCACCCTAAAAACCCAACTGCCCTCCGCCCTGACCGCACCCATCAAAAAAGGAGACTCTGTAGGCAAAGTCTCCTTATACATCAACAACTCCCTCTACCGGGAATATCCAATCCAGGCAAACGACGACATCCCAGCCGTCAATTATGCCTATTATTTTATGAAATTATTACATAAGCTGCCATAGGGGAAGGGCTGCTCATTCAGCCCCTATCTTCCGATCAGGGTATTATATAACTCCTCATACCGTTTTTTCGAAACACTCCATGAGAGGTCTTTTTTCATTCCTCTCTTCACCATATTATCCCAGTGTTCCTTTTGTTCAAAGAAAATATATTTACTGTAATTTACCGCATTGATCAGTTCTTCTCCGTTATAATTGGTAAAGGAGAATCCGTCACCGGTATCATCAAATTCATTAAGTGGTTCTACCGTATCTTTCAATCCGCCGGTCTCTCTTACGATCGGAACGGTTCCATAGTGAAGAGCGATAATCTGCGTCAGGCCACACGGTTCAAAGAGTGAAGGCATCAGGAAAGAATCGGCTGCCGCATATAATTTATGAGCCAGATCGTCTGAATACAGAATATTGGCAGAAACTCTGTCCGGATAACGATCGGCATAATATCGGAACATATCTTCATATTTCCGGTCACCGGTACCGATGACTACAAGCTGGGTCTTCTCATCCACGATTCGCTCCATAGCGTACTGAATGAGATCCAGTCCCTTCTGATCTGTCAGCCTGGAAATCAATCCGATCATATATTTATCCGGATCTACTTTCAGTCCCAATTCTTTCTGAAGTGCTGCTTTGTTAGCCGCCTTGCCTTTTTTGTAGGTTTTAGGTGTATATTTTGCATAAAGGCTCTTGTCTGTCTTCGGATCATACAAAGAATAATCAATGCCGTTTACGATACCAAACAGACTCTGATGTCTTGCCTGAAGAAGCCCATTCAAACCTTCTCCGTAATAATCGGTCTGAATCTCTTCTGCATAAGTATTACTTACCGTTGTCACATAATCTGCATAGACAATACCACCTTTTAACATATTGGCATCTCCGTTGTATTCCAATTTGTCCGATGTGAACAAATAGTCCGGAAGTCCGGAAAGACCCTTGATCGTTCCCATATCCCAGATTCCCTGGAACCGCAGATTGTGGATCGTCATGATGGACTTGATGCCCCAGAAAAATGGGTTGGCAGCAAATTCTGTCTTCAGATATACCGGAATAAATCCTGTCTGCCAGTCGTGGCAATGGATCAGATCCGGCTTAAAATTAACTACCGGCAGGATGGATAACACCGCTTTACTAAAGAAAATAAACTTCTCCACATCCCATCTCATATCGGAATATGGCTTGTCCCCTCCAAAGTAATCCAGATTATCGATGAAGTAATAGGTAATTTCGTTATATTCATATTCCATGACTCCCACATGAGCTGACGGAACATATGGTCCGGTTCCCATATAGTAATGGGTCACATAATGAAACTCATTGCGGAATTTATCCGGAATTCCTCTGTAGTTTGGCAATACAACACGCACGTCCCATTCATTTTTATCGAATTCTTTTGGCAAAGCTCCGACAACATCTGCCAGACCTCCTGTTTTCATAAATGGTACACATTCTGAAGCGGCAAACAATATTTTCTTCATAGTAATCCTCCTCAACAATATCCACAGCCTTTTTCATGGTCATCTCTTCTCTGCTATAAAAAATAGACAACTTTTCCAAGAATATAAGGCTTCTTTTGGAATATTGTACAATAAAATACGACGAAATACTACGATTATTTTCAAAAACTATTAAGAAAAAAGAGGTTGTAGTCAAATAATTATTTCTTCAAATAAGTTCTCAAGAAAGTGAGAAGCGCCTGCATCTCTTCTTCTGTTCCGATGGTGATTCTTAAGTAATTATCAATCCTTGGTTTGTTAAAATATCTCACGTAGATATTCTGCTCTCTGGCTGCTTCAAAGATTTCCTTTGCCGAAACAGATTCGTGGGTGGCAAAAATGAAGTTGGCTTTGGAATCTGGGAAAGTAAATCCAAGTTCTTTCATCTCTGCTTTGAACCATTCTCTTGTTGCAATAATTTTGTTGGTCGTCTCCCTGAAATATGCCTCGTCTTTAATCGACTCGGCACCAAGAAGAATCGACGGCTGGTTCATGGTATATGAATTAAAAGAGTATTTTACATCATTCAGAGCACGAATCAGTTCTGCAGATCCCATGGCGTATCCGATTCGCATCCCTGCCATGGAACGGGATTTGGAAAAAGTCTGCACGATCAGCAGATTTTCGTAATTATCCAGAAGTACCTGGGCTGAAATTCCTCCAAAATCAATATATGCTTCATCCACGATCACGATGACATCCTGATTGTGATCCAGAATATCTCTGATATCGGAAAGAGGCATCAGCACTCCGGTTGGAGCATTGGGATTCGGGAAGATAACGCCTCCGTTACTCCAGTAATAATCTTCCTTCTTAATCTGGAAATTCTCATCCAACGCTTTGGTACAGTAAGGAATCTGAAAAAGTTCTGCCCACACATCGTAAAAAGAATAGGTAATGTCCGGGAAGAAAATTGGTTGATCTCCATTAAAAAAAGTAAGAAAAGACATAGCCAGAACATCGTCGGAACCAACGCCCACAAACACCTGCTCCGGGGAAAGTCCTTTATATTCCGCGATTGTCTCTACCAGAAGAGAAGCCGCCGGGTCCGGATACAATCTGAGATTATCAATATTCTGGCACATTTTCTGCACGCTCGGAGCCGGAGGATACGGATTCTCATTCGTATTTAATTTAATCATCGATGTACATTTCGGTTGCTCACCCGGCACGTAGGGAACTACCTGCCGGATATTCTTTTTCCATTCTTTCATCAGTTCTCCATCTCCTGTAACTTACTCAGTTTTGCTGCCTGATCAGCTGCAGTCAAACTGTCAATAATCTCATCCAGATCTCCGTTTAAGATACTTTCCAGACGATGGAGGGTCAATTTGATTCTGTGATCAGTCACACGGCCCTGCGGGAAGTTATAAGTACGGATCTTTTCTGCTCTGTCGCCGGTACCGATCTGGCTCTTACGAAGCTCTGCTTCCGCATCATGTGCTTTGGAACATTCCAGTTCATAAAGTCTGGCACGAAGTACTTTAATTGCTTTATCTTTATTCTTAAGCTGTGATTTCTCATCCTGACAGGAAATAACGATTCCCGTCGGGATATGGGTCAGTCGAACAGCGGAGTCCGTTGTATTGACACACTGTCCACCGTTACCGGAGGCACGGAACACGTCAAATCGACAATCGTTCATGTCAAGCTGTACATCCACTTCTTCTGCTTCCGGCATGATTGCAACGGTAATCGTAGAAGTATGGATACGTCCGCCGGATTCTGTTGCAGGAATACGCTGCACACGGTGAACTCCACTCTCATATTTCAGTCTGGAGTAAGCGCCCTGACCATTAATCATAAAGGATACTTCTTTAAATCCACCCAGACCATTTTCATTGACATCAATAAATTCTGTCTTCCAGCGCTGAGATTCCGCATAGGATTTGTACATACGATAGATTTCTGCCGCAAATAAAGCCGCCTCATCCCCGCCGGCACCGGCACGGATCTCTACGATAACGTTTTTGTCATCGTTAGGATCTTTTGGAAGAAGAAGAATCTTCAGTTCTTCCTCACATTTTGCCACAGAAGATTTGGCCTCAGAAAGTTCTTCCTTAAGAAGTTCTCTCATCTCCTCGTCATTTTCCACTTCAAGCATTTCGACACTGTCTTCAATGGTCTGTTTCGCATCTTTATACTCCTTATATTTCTCAACGATCGGAGTCAGATCATTCTGTTCTTTCATGAGGCTGCGGAACTTAGCCTGATCGTTAACTACATCAGGATTGCTGAGTTCAAGCATAACCTCTTCCAGACGTTTTACCAGATCTTCCAATTTATCAAACATGCTATACCTCCTTAGTATTTCTTATCTAAGCGGTCTGCGCCCGATCACGATGCGATCAAGCCCAGCCAGATCTTTCCATATTTTAACCTGGGAGAATCCCTCTTTCTCCATCATTTCTCTCAAATCCGCTCCCTGTTCCTGTCCGATTTCAAAGAGCAGCATTCCCTCTTCTTTCAGATATGACACAGCTTCCCGGACAATTTTCCGATAAAAAAACAAACCATCCTCTGTGCCATCCAGGGCAAGATGCGGTTCATAATCCCTCACTTCCGGCATCAGGCCTTCAATCACTTTTGTTGGGATATAAGGGGGATTGGATATAATAAAATCAAAATTTCCCTTAATATTTTCAAACAAATCACCCTGAACCAGAGCTACTTCTGCCTGAAGCACTTTCGCATTTTTTCCCGCAATCTCCAATGCACCTTCTGAAATATCAGCCAGTGTTACTCTCGCCTGCGGGAAAAGCTTTTTTATACTGATGCCAATGCAGCCGCTTCCGGTGCAAAGGTCAAGAATCTCCGGTGTCGCTGCTCTGTCATGCTGCCATTGCTGCAGATGTTCCAGCGCCTTTTCTACCAGGCACTCCGTATCCTGCCGCGGTATGAGCACCCTCTCATCTACCAGAAAAGGATATCCCATAAACTCGCACTCTCCCATAAGATACTGCAGAGGAACTCTGTCACATCTTTTCGCAAGCATATCTTTTAAATAATCTTCCTTCTCGGGAGCAACTTTGTCCTCAGGGTTCATATAGTAATCAGCCCGGCGAATTCCAAAAATCCAATCAAGGAACACCCAGCCTTCATATTCAAACTCTTCAATACCTGCATCTCTGAGGCAGGTTCTAATATAATCCAGTGTCTCCCTGACCGTCATATCAACTCTCCTCGTATCCGGCATATGCCACACAATATTCTGCTCTATCTACCAGTCTTCCAGCTCACCGTTTCGCATAGCCTCCACATAGGAACGCCAGTCAAAAATACTCTCCACGGAAGCAATGGCAACCTCAATCATATCCTCATCCGGTTCCTTCGTCGTGAAAAATTGTAATGACATTCCCGGTCTGCTTAATATATCAACAAACTTCGATTCACTTCTTCCTGCCAGACGAATAAATTCATAGGAAACTCCGGCAATAAAAGGAACAAGCAAAATACGAAGCAGGCATTTCAGTGCTACCTGATCCACACGAATAAATAAGAATACCACAATACTCACAATCATGACGATCAGCATAAAACTGGTTCCGCATCTCTTATGAAATCTGGAATACTTTTTAATATTTTCCACCGTAAGATCTTCACCGTGTTCCAGACAGTTGATGGTCTTATGTTCCGCACCATGATACATGAACACTCTTTTGATATCTTCCATCTTTGAGATGAGCCATATATATAACAGGAAAATCCCGACACGAATCACACCCTCCAGTAAGGTACGGATAGTGTATGAGGAAATATGATTCTTCATTAATTCAGAAAGATAAAATGGAAGAACCATAAAAATGCCCAGAGCGAGCACAACCGAAAATAAAATGGTCACTCCCATCAGCACACTCTCCATCTTATCTCCAAAAATTCCAGTCAGGAACTTTTCCACTTTACCCGGTTCTGTTTCCTCTTCTTCAAAAAATTCTGAGGAGTAGGTCAGAGTTTTCATTCCAATATACAACGATTCCCCAAAACTTACGACTCCCCGGATAATCGGCAAGCGACAAAAGGTATATCGCTCCCCAAGACTTTTATATTCTCCATGCATGATTTCAATCTCATGGTTCGGTTTTCGAACAGCGACAGCGTACTGGTCCATGTTTTTCATCATAATTCCTTCCATCACTGCCTGTCCACCAATACTGGTTCTTTTCAAATGAATACCTCCACTATCTAAAATTAGGCGACGACGCTTCATCACGATACATTCATCATGATACCAGCGCCGCCGCCTAATTCAAAACCATATGGTTATTAATTCTGAGTCATGCCATATTTACGATTGAACTTATCAATACGTCCACGGGCTTTTGCAGCTTTCTGCTGTCCAGTGTAGAATGAATGACATTTTGAACAAATTTCTACATGGATATCTTCTTT
>JAQYIU010000007.1 GCA_028721415.1 Lachnospiraceae bacterium
ATATTATAATCAATCTTTTCTTTTATTCGATTGATTATATCATACCACATCCAGCATCATAGAACAAGTGTTCTTTTATGCTTTTTGCAATTCATCTCGCCACCTAAAGAGGTGGGAGAATTCTTGCTATATCTTGTTAAATTTCCGATTAAAAAGCTCATGAAACATCCGGTATACAGCCATATAGCTGACATTCGGATACACGACCCTGTCGCCGGATTCCAGAAGTGTCCAGAACAGGGCATGCAGAGCCGCAACCCCACTGCCAAGCACAATAGCATCATCCGCTTCATGCAGCGCAGCTATTTTTTCCTCCAGCCAATGCTGATTCGGATTTCCATTTCTGGCATACATCAAAAGATCCGTAGAGGAATAATTGACCTGAGACAGGTCATCCGGAAGCTTGAAACTATTGGCCATATGAAGCGGGCGCCGAACTGCCCCCGTCTCTTGATCATAATCAGTCCCGGTATGTACTGCCTGTGTCGTAATATCATAACCTTTATATTTATTCTCTTTCTTTGCCATTTTCATGCCCTCTTCTTTCCTTGATTCTTTTTATGCCATCCGTGTCAGGTCTTTCACTACTTCTCCTGCCAGTATCAGACCTGCTACAGACGGAACAAATGCCACGCTGCCCGGAATATCTCTGCGTTCTGTACATTTATGCTTTGCCCCGGGCGGACAAATGCAGTGGCTTCTGCAGCTGATAGACATATCTTCCAGTGATCTGGTTGGTTTTTCTTCGGAATATACAACCTTCAGTTTTTTAACACCACGTTTCCTCAGTTCTCTTCTCATTACTTTCGCAAGAGGGCACATCTTTGTTTTGTGAATATCCGCTACCCGGAACGCACTGGCATCCAACTTGTTTCCTGCACCCATACAACTGATCACCGGTATCTGCTTCTTTTTTGCCTGCATGATGATTTCCAACTTTGCAGTAACTGTATCCACTGCATCCACCACATAATCATACTTTTCAAATGGAAACTCATCTGCATTTTCTGGGAGAAAAAAACATTTGTGTACCGTCACATCCACATCAGGATTTATTTCAAGCATACGCTCCTTCATCACATCTGCCTTATATTTTCCCACTGTTTTTCTGGTTGCTATAATCTGTCTGTTCAGATTTGTCAGACAAACCTTATCATCATCTATCAAATCAAAAGCCCCGACGCCGCTTCGTACCAACGCTTCGCATACATAACCACCCACGCCGCCTATTCCAAAGACAGCAACTCTGGAGTTTTTTAACTTTTCCATTGCTTCTTCCCCCAGAAGGAGCTGGGTTCTTGAAAACTGATTCAGCATAATACACCCACTTTCCCATTACGAATAATACCATATTAATTCTATAGGTTTAATATATTACTATTTTCTGCGGCATTTGTCAATAAACACACTGTTATAAACGGAGAGTATTTCTTATCCGTCTGCAAAATCCACTGCTCTTTCCACAGTTTCTCCGCCATTAAAAGAGAGACGTGATTATATTCCCGAAGATAGTGTAGAATCTGCGTCAACAACGATAACGGAAATCTATAGTATCTTTCAAAATATTCAATTTTTTCCCTGAAAAACCATAAAAATTATATTGTTAAATAATTGACATTCTCAAAAAGGAGTGCTATATTACGCATGGAACATAAATACACACGCAAGAGTTTAGGAGGTAGATTATCATGATGGAAAGACTTAGAGCAATGCGTGAGCCACTCAAATATGTACAGGGCAGAGATGCTCTTCTTAAATTTCAGGAAGAAATGGGTTATATGGGTAAGAGATGGTTATTTATTTGTTCAAGAAGCGGATATAAGGCATGCTATGACAAGATTGAGAAGAGTTTCGGAGATTTAGATGATTATAGACGATATGAGGTCTTTGGGGGTATCTCCAGTAAAGGCGAGATTGCCAAGATGGAAAATATCGTAAAAGAGGATAAGATTGATACCGTGGTTGCTGTCGGAGGGGGAAGTGCTGTTGATACTGCAAAAGCAACGGCATACTATACCGGAAAACATATCGTGATCATACCGACGGTTGCTGCGACAGATGCACCATGTACCGGACTTTCAGTCATTTATAATGATGATCACAGTTTTGATAAATATCTATTCTATCCAACGAATCCGGATGCAGTTATGGTTGATACAACTGTAATAGCAAACGCACCGGTAAAGTTCTTGATTGCAGGAATGGGAGATG
>JAQYIU010000008.1 GCA_028721415.1 Lachnospiraceae bacterium
AATACCTTCGAATTCTGTACCTTCAACAGCACGTCTAACCATAGTGTTTTTATAAACTTTATAAATCACTCCTGCTTCACGACACTGTTTACGAAGTTCTGTTACATCAGCTACAGAAATTCCGCGATAATCAACAACTACGATGGATTTAGCTCCGTCTAACTGAGCTTTAATCTCGTCTACGATTGGTTGTTTTACTTCAACTTTAGCCATTCTCCTGGTGCACCTCCTTAATTATTTGTGTGTACCGCCGCGCACCTGTCAGTGCCTGTATTTTCTATATATCAATATAGAAAAAAACTCTCTGTCCAAAGACAGAGAGTCAGAAATATTCAATCATTAAGAATATACTTCCTCGGCAGGCGTTCTCACTTTATACCTTACGGTACCTGCTGTCTTCGGCGTTCATACTTGAGTATGATATCATTTGTATATTCTTTTGTCAACATATTTTTTTAATTTCCACATTCAATACTGATTTCATTGAATTTGCTTAAGATATCATCTACTTGTAAGCGAGCTTTTTCTTCTCCCTTTACATCCACCACTGCTTCTCCCTGATGCATCATAAGAAGTCGATTACCATACTCTACGGCATACCGAAGATTGTGAGTAACCATGATGGTTGTCAATTTCTTTTCTTTTACAATTTTATCTGTCATTTCCATAATCAGCTCCGCTGTTTTTGGATCCAGTGCTGCAGTATGTTCATCGAGAATCAGAAAATCAATCGGAGTCATGGTAGACATCAAAAGTGCCATCGCCTGTCTCTGTCCACCGGACAGAGAACCAACTTTTACATGCAGTTTATCTTCAAGACCAAGGTTCAACTGACGAAGACTCTCCCTGTAAAAGTCAATTCTTTTTTTATTGGTACCGGCTTTCAATCCAAAAAATTTACCTTTATTATCTGCCAGTGCCATATTTTCAAGAATTGTCATAGATGGGCAGGTTCCCATCGCAGGATTCTGATATACTCTTCCAATATAAGCAGATCTTTTAAATTCCTTTTCTTTGGAAATATCACGACCGTTAATGCAAATACTTCCCCGATCCATATCAATGCTTCCACAAATCAGATTGAGCATGGAAGTTTTTCCCGAGCCGTTACTTCCCACCACAGAAACAAATTCTCCATCGGCAATAGAAAGATTAAAATCATGGAAAAGGCACATTTCATTGACAGTACCCTGATTATAGTATTTATCAATATGTTTTAGTTCAAGCATTTCCCTTCACCTTCTTCTTTCTTTCCATGCTGAGAATTAAAATGATCAAAAACAGAACCGCTGTGATCAGTTTCATAAATACCGGTTCAAAGTTGCGGATGGCAATAGCCACACAGGCTTTATAAATGATTGACCCAATCAAAACTGCCGTTGTCGCTTTAATAAAGGTTAGTCCCTTTAAGAGACTGATTCCGATGATCACACTGGCAAGTCCCAGAACCAGTGCACCAGTTCCGGAGGATATTTCAAATACTTTCTGATCCTGACAGAAAACACACCCTGACAGTGAAACCAGCCCGTTGGCAATCGCCAGACCAAGAATCTTTACATTGCCTTTATCTTTTGCCAAAGCTGTCACCAGAACGTCGTTATCTCCCACTGCTCTAAGGAGATATCCTGATTGAGTATTCAGAAAGAAATCCAGGAGAAATTTGGCCAGCAGAACAATAATCAGAATCACTACCAGCTTCACCCAGGAAGGGATTTCTCCATGAAAGATGCCTTCCAGCCATTGATTTTTAAATATATTTTCATTGGAAAAAATCGGCAGGTTATTGGTCCCCGCAACAAGCATATTGATGGTATATAAAGCCGTCATCATAATAACGCCAGAAAGCAGATCTCTTACTTTAAATTTTACATGAATCAGTCCGGTACATACTCCCGCTGCCATTCCGGCAAGAAAAGAAATAGGAATCGTCAGATATGGATTGACTCCATTTTTTATCAAAATAGCTGTGACCGCCGCACCGAGGGGAAAACTTCCATCTACCGTAAGGTCCGGAAAATCCAATATTTTATATGTAATATAAATTCCCAGAGCCAGTAATCCGTAAATCATCCCCTGTTCTACAATCGTCATTATCCAATCCATATCCTGTATCCTCCAAAACTATTCTGCAGAAATCTCAGTAAAGGTTTCCACAGCTCTTTCTTTCATTGTATCCGGAACTGTAATACCAAGGTTCTCTGCTACTGCTTCATTTACATAAAGGCTGTTATCGGTCAGAGTTTCAAATGGCATATCCACGGCTTCCATTTCACCCTTTAACACTTTTGCTGCCATCTTACCGGTCTGAATTCCAAGGTTGACATAATCAAGACCTTCTGCTGCCAGACATCCGATTTTCACCTGTTCGATCTCACTTCCGAATACCGGAATATTCTTTTCATTTGCCATGTCAAGAATCGTTGCCAGGGAAGAAACTACGGTGTTATCGGTAAGATTTGTAAGACAATCTACCTTTCCAAGGAGATCTTCTGTTGCCAGAGAGATATCTGCGGATGTGTTGATACCTTTCTTCTCAATGGTAAATCCGTAATCACCTGCAAGTTTTTCGTACTCTTCGATGGTGTATACGGAATTTGCTTCGCTGGTTGTATAAAGAATACCGATTGTTTTCGCATCCGGAAGAATCTCACGAATCATCTTCAGCTGTGCTTCCACAGGAAGAACATCACTGGTTCCTGTCACTTCACCAGCCGGTGTTCCATCTTCATTTGCCAGCTCCGCTGTTACAGGATTCGTAACTGCTGTGTATATAACCGGTACTGCAGGAGTTACTTCCATCGCTGCATTATAGGCACTCTGCGCTGCCGGTGTCGCAATGGCACAAATCAGATCCACATCATGGGAAATAAATCCCTGTGCAATCTGGGCTGCCGTTCCCATATCTGCATTGGCATTTCCCTCTTCAACAGTCAGGTTCTCGCCTTCTACGATACCTTCTTCTTTCAGACCTTCCAGAAAACCTTCACGACAGTTATCCAGAGAACCATGTTCTGCAAACTGTGAGATACCGATCGTGTACTGGATTTCAGAAACGTTTCTTGTAGTATCCACTTCATCGCCACCTGAAGAACCACATCCTGCCATGGACATGATCATCGCCATACTCAATACGCCTGCTGCAATTGCTTTTTTCATTGTCTTTCTCATAATAAATCTCCCTTCATAAACTGACCTGGTAAAAAGTTCCAAAGCCGATGAGGCACTGTAGTTTACGTTTCGCTTCCACCACAGCATTATTCCGGAGTTTTTTGTCGGACAGGAAATCGAGCAATTTTCTATCAAACAAAAAAACCGCCTCAAACAAATGTTTGAGACGGTAATAATGAACTATTATTATCGCGGTACCACTCAAATTGATGAAATGAATCGTCCACTCTTTTCATGTACTAACATACATGCCAGCAGGA
>JAQYIU010000009.1 GCA_028721415.1 Lachnospiraceae bacterium
GTCCTTCTTCGGAGAAAGAGCAACAAGTGGTAAAAGAGAAAGAGATGAGAGGGACTTACTGTACATTGAAGAGCAATTCCCTGGATGGGGTTCCGATTTATGCGGAGCCGGGAGAGACTGCACAGATTGGGTTTATTCCGGAAGGAAAATGTTGTCAGATATTAAAAATGCGAACGGTAGAAGGAAAAAAATGGGCACAGGTAGACTATTGTGGTTTGTCCGGCTGGTTAAAAATGAGAAGGGTCCATTACATTTCAGATGAATCCTGTTATATTCAGGAAGGAAGCATTGTTTTTATGAATGCTCTGACAGAGAAAGGAATTAAAGGATATCGTGAGCCAACTGTTTCTTCTGAGGTTGTCGTGGAAGATATTAAATATGGGACAGAATATGAAGTGTTACAGCTGAAAAATGGCTGGGGGCAGGTGAAAGAGGAAGATGGTACTTTATTTTGGATCAATATGTACCATATGGGAAGCTATCCATGTGAAAGGTGGATGGTGGAAACCTTAAGTTCGGCAAAGGAGATTAATCTTCGTCAGGAACCGGGAGAAAAGGAAAAGATGCTTGGTAAAGTGCCGGAAGACACCAGAGTGATCATATCGGAATATCAGAATGGCTGGGGTAAGATTCAGTACAACGGTATGGATGGCTGGGTAATGCTTCATTATCTGACTCCGGTTGCAGAGGAAGCTAAAGATAATTATTAATTCAGATTAACTTTAAAAACATATTTCGGGATACCCTGAAATATGTTTTTTTCATAATTCATAATTATGCAAGGGAAGAAGATTTACAAGAGAAAAGGAAATTGATATAATAAATATTATAGAAGGATTACTATTTATTGCTGTTGTTGAGAATTATCGAAGTATGAAATAGTATCCGTTATGATTTTATGAGAGAGATAAGGGAGAAAAAATGTTGCAGGATAAAATATGCTATGGCTGCATGAAAGAGAAAAAGACAACAGGTGGATCATGCCCATTTTGTGGTTTCCATCTGGAAAAATATATGGAAGAAAAGAATCCCGAAGCACTGAATCCGGGAGAACTTCTCCATGAAAGATATCTGGTCGGAATGGTTCTTGGTTCCGGCGGTTTTGGCATTTCTTATGTTGGTTTTGACCAGCTTCTTCAAATCAAGGTTGCAATTAAAGAATATTTTCCGTCGGAGTATGCCTCCAGAAACACCCTGATGACATCACAATATTATAATGAAGTTCGATCTACCAGAGGAAAAGAGATTTTTGAAACCGGATTGGAGAGATTTTTGTCTGAAGCAAGAACGTTGGCTCATTTTAACAAAATGAGTGGAATTGTTTCCGTGACTGATTTCTTTCATGAGAATGGAACCGGTTATATGATCATGGATTATTTGCCGGGATTATCCCTGAAACAAATGGTGATGAACCGGGAAGATATGATCAGCGAACAGGAAATCCTGATGATGATGCGTCCGGTATTCGATGCACTTCATTCGATTCATCAGGAAGGACTGATTCACCGTGATATCAGTCCGGATAATATGATCATGGACAGTAATGGAGAGTTGACATTGATTGATTTTGGTGCTGCCAGGGATGTCACGGAGATGGGGAAGAGCCTTACGGTTGTCCTGAAACATGGATATGCTCCGTTGGAACAGTATACGACCACCGGAGAACAGGGACCGTGGACCGATATCTATGCTTTATGTGCTACCATGTATTTTATGATGACAAGAGCTGTTCCGCCGGCAGCCATTGATCGTGTGATTGAAGATAAAGAATTAAGTCTTATGGAATTGGGGATGCCGGTATCCAAAAACTTTTCCGATGCATTGCAAAAAGGTCTGGCGGTGCAGGCAAAAAATCGTTTCCATAGTATCGAAGAGTTAAAAGCGGCCCTTTATGGGATGTCGTATACCCCGGTGGTAGATGAACCGGAACCGGTTACTGTACCATTCCATTCAGAACCGGATATCACACAATATCATTCCGTGCATTTTCAAGATCCTGTGCCATCCAGGGAAGAATATCAACCGGCTTATTCGCAGGAAAAGAACGCCGGATCCGGCAGCATGGGCAAATATATGATTGCACTGCTCAGTGGAGTTTGTATCATGTTTTTTGCTGTTGCAGTATTTTTTGGATTGAAAAATATAATGGGTTCCCCTTCCACAAAAGGGGAGACAGAAGCGGTGCAAGAAGAAACAGCTGCAGAACCGGATGTGGAAGCATTGAGCGGCACGTATGCTTCTTATAAAGGCCTTGATATTGACTACATACCAATATACAAAAATCTTGGAGATACCAAAAAAACCGGAAAAATCCCGGAAGGAAGATGTGTTCAGGTGACGGGAAGAACCCTGTGGAATAATTCATACTGGCTGAAAGTGAACTACTGTGGTAAAGAAGGCTGGGCAGAAGAAAACAGTTTTCGATATGTTTCCGATGGAGAGGATTATTTCCACGTCAGTGAGAATACATCGGATAATCTTATTTTTGTCAATGAAACTCTGATAAAATTGCATGCCGAGCCGAAGACAAAATCAGCATATGTGGGACCGGAGATTCCATACGGAACAGAATTTGAAGTAAAGGAACTGAAAAACGGATGGGCGTCCATTGAATATAATGGAATGCAATGCTGGATTGATATGTATGTATGCAATAATTATGCCACAGATTACTGGCAGGTGGAGATCTGTAACGGTGGAGGAAGCAAGGGCATCAATTTGAGAAAAAGTCCGTCCGATACCGCCAAATCATATGGAAAGATTCCGGTAGGAACCGTTCTTAGAATTACTGAATATAAAAATGGATGGGGAAAAGTAACCTACGGAGGTCATATAGGATGGGTGATGCTTCATTACATGACATCCTGTCCGCCGGAAGGACTTGCATTCAGTGAGGATTATACCAATTAAGAGAATATCTGAGATAACAGGAGAAGGAATATGAAAAAAGGAAAGACATTCAGGAAACATTTAATCAGCGTATTCACCGCAATGCTTTTAGGAGCCGGTTCTATTATGCCGGTATCTGCTGCAGAAACAGAACCTTTTGAATATCAGACTAAAAACACTGTAGTTGATGCGGCAGATCATTATGTAATCGCAAAAGACAGTGCAGGGAAAATGGGATTACTGGATGAAGAAGGCGAAGAAGCTATCCCGTTTGAATACGATGAAATGTATTTCCCGGAGGAAACTGATGTCTATGATTATGTAATTGTAAAACAAAGGGAAACCTGGGGCATTCTTAACTATGATGGAGAGGAACTGGTAGAAGTTCGATATGATAAATACTATCCTTACGAGAATGAGAATACCGTTGCGGGAGGATTTGATGGAAATAAAACCCACATTTACAACTTAAAAGGAAAAGAAATCGGAACTCTTGAGGGAGATTGTTCCGTGATTTCCGACACTTATTTTAAAGGAACTGACAGCCTGAAAAATGAAAAGGATAAAAACATTCTCAAATATGAAAAAGAAGGACTTGTAAATCCGGAAGATGATTCTGTCAATGTTCTGAAAATCGGTGAATATGTTGCTTTCGATTATTTCTTTACCGGAAGTGAAGATGAGAAAGTACCGATTGGTAATTTGAAAGTAGACCGATATGTGAAGGTCTATGACCAGGAAGGTAATGTGATTGCGGACATCAAACCGGTCAGAGATTGGACCAGTGATTCTGATGATGGGAACTACCAGAGTGGCGGAGTTCGAATGGTAAAAGTGATTTCAGATTCGACTCTTCTGGTGCAGATGACAGGATTTGATGACAAATATCTGATTTATGATCTGAACGAACAGAAATATAGTGAGAAGAAATTTAATAATATCGGAGAATTCCGAAACGGAAAAGCCGTTGCACTGGATGAGGATGATGAAGTACAGCTGATCAATGAGCTGGGAGAAGTGCAAAATACCGATAAGATAGAGATAGACGGATACAAAAAACGATTTAAAGATTCTAAAGAAGCGGCTTATCTGCTTTTTAAGAAAAAGAATCAGGAAGAATATAAATTATATAGTCTGAATCAGCAGGAGGAGATGAGTTCCGTATATAAAGAAGTCATCTTCCGTGGCCAGTATACCATTCTGGAAAATATGGATGAAAACTATGGTGTGATTGACGAAGATGGAGAGACGATTATTCCATTTAATACCTTTGAAAGAGAAGAAATTGTCAATGCATATTATACGGACGAGTCCATCAGCGTATGCAAAAAAGACGGAGAAACAACATATGTCCACATTTATCCGACCAGTGAGCAGCAAAAAGGCATGGATCTTCCTACCTGGGCAATCATCCTGATCGTGGTTGCTGTCGTTGTAGTGGTAGTTGTCATTGTATTCCTGACACTGCATTCCAAAAAGAAGAAAAGACTGGAAGAAGAGGAAAAAGAAAGAAAACGACAGGAAGAAATGCGTCGGAATGCGGAAAAGAGGAAAGAACAGGAACGCAGAGAACGAGAGGCACTATACGCAAATCACAGAAAAGAAATGAATCCGAAACCGGCAGTAAAACCTGCATTTTCCGGTGTGATAAAAGGTGTGACCGGAGAATATGCGGGGGCCGAAATTGTCATTCGTCCCGGAGATAAAATAAGAATCGGAAGAAGTAATGATGGTAATGATCTGATTTTAAATAATACCAAGGTCAGTCGTCATCATTGTGTTATCACCTATGATGAATTCCGAGGTAAATATATGGTGATGGATCTTTCTTCCAATGGTGTTTACTATAATCATGGAATACGCCTTCAGAAAGGTATCAATACCCCATTGGATGGAGGAACGGTTCTCTATATCGGTAACGAAGAAAATGCATTTGAGTTAAAGAGAGATTTGGGAAGGAATCGTTAGTATTCCATCCACACAGGAGGAAACGATATGGGAAAGCAGGAAAGATGCCTTGGCTGCATGGAAATATATGAATCTTTTGATTCGATTTGTCCCTATTGTGGTTATCTGAATGGTTCACCACCGGATGAAATGTATCATCTTCATCCGGGAACGGTGCTGGCAAAACGCTATTTATTAGGAAAAGTACTGGGGTTTGGAGGATTTGGAATCACCTATATTGGATGGGATCAGCTCTTAATGAGAAAAGTTGCTGTGAAAGAATATCTTCCGGGAGAATGTTCCACCAGAATCCCCGGTGATGAGAAGGTCACTATTTTTGAGGGAGAAAAAGGGGAACAGTTTTACAAAGGAATCGATACGTTTCTGGATGAAGCAAGAAAATTAATGCAGTTCCAGAATCTGGACGGAATTGTAAAAGTATATGATTGCTTTGAAGAAAATGCAACGGCTTATATAGTCATGGAATGTCTGGAAGGGCAGACGCTGGCAAAACGGCTGGGCAAAAATTACAAGCTGTCCATGGAAGAAACACTGGATATGGTAATGCCAATCATTAGTGCTTTAAAAGAGATACATAAGACTGGTCTGATTCACCGTGATATTGCACCGGATAATATCTTTTTGTTGAATAACGGTGAGGTAAAATTACTGGATTTCGGCTCCGCAAGATATATCGCGCTGGCTCAAAGCAAGAGTCTCAGTGTCATTATCAAACCGGGATATGCACCGCCGGAACAATATCAGACTCATGGAAATCAGGGACCGTGGACGGATGTATACAGTCTGGCTGCCACCATGTACCGGATGATAACCGGTATCGTGCCGGAAGATGCCATGGAGCGGCTGGCGGAGGATACCCTTGTTCCTCCATCAAAACTTGGAATAAAACTGTTAAAAGATCAGGAAAATGCCTTATTAAATGCATTAAATACAGTAGTAAAAAGCCGAACTCAGAGTATGGATGAACTGGAAGAACAACTCTTGTCACTGAAAGCGGTGGAAAGGCAAAAAGACGGTAAAGTCGGACAGCCTCAGCGAAAGAAAAAATCAGTCCTGAAAGTAGCCCTGGCAACGGCAGCCTGCTGCGCGATTGCAGTTGGAGCCCTGTTTGGTACCGGGACAATAAAATTGGGCGGAAAAAGTACAACCCCATCAGATATCGATTACAGTTCAGGGCTGGTCGGAAACTATGTTGGATTTAATTACGATGATGTTTATCAGACTGCAATAGCAAACGGGGTGTATCTGGAGATTCTTGATACAAAAAATCAGATTAATGACCAGAAATTGAAAGATGAGACCATCGGTACCATTATTTCACAGACACCAGAAGCAGGTACTCCGTTAAAAGATACGGAAGGAACTGTTGGTGTGGTATTAAGTGCCGGAACACAGACCACAACGGTGAAGGATTTTGTAGGATTATCGGAAGAAGCCGCAAAAATATTGGCAGAAAAAAATAATATGAAAGTCACTGTGATGGAAGAGCAAAACTCCAATGTGGTCAGAGATTATGTGTGTGCGCAGGAACCATACGAGGGTTATAAAGTCCCAAAAGGCTCCATGATATATCTGGCTGTCTCCAAAGGAGAAAAAAATGTAGATAAGACTGCCCGGATTAAAATGCCTTCTCTGACAGGAAAGACGTTTGAGAAGGCAGTGGAAATTGCTGAGAAAAAAGGATTTTATATTGGAATACAAGAACGTGTCAACAGTACCACAGAGGAAAAAGGTACCATTATTGATCAGTCTGTGGAAAAGGGAAAGACCATTGACGGTGGTTCCCGGGTCTATGTGACAGTCAGTGATGGACCAAGGAAAGTGGAAGTACCGGATGTCGTCGGTATGGATATTGGGACAGGATATGAATATTTGTTCATGGAAGAGTTTTTCCTGGTCGATGTTGAAGAAGAATATAATGATGATTATGGCAGCAACTATGCGAAGGATACAATCATGAAACAGAGTCTTAAGGCTGGAACGGTAGTGGATGAAGGCACTGTGATTGTTCTGACGGTCAGCAAAGGACCAAAACCGGCCAGTTCATCCTCCGGCAGCAGCAAAACATCGTCCGGAAGCTCCGGCAGCAGTAAAAAGAGTTCAAGCAGCTCCAGTAAAAAATCATCCGGCAGTTCCAGCAAAAAGAAAAGTAAGACTTACATTTCCTGGGATTGATGGAATCCTGGAAATATGCTTACTTATACTGGTGAAAAATGAAATGAGGTGAAATGATGAATCAGATTTACAAAAGTGTGATGTGTCTTTTGCTGATCATTTGTCTGTTCTTTTCTGTTCCGCTTTGTTCTAAGGCACAGGAAGCAGAACAGATTCCGGTAACAGGGGGTAAAAATCAGCAAATCGAACCCCTTTACACTTTGTATTTAAAGAATAAAATAAAGATAAAAGGCAGTAAGGTGACAAAGAATAAGATTGTCATTCGCTGGAAAAAGAGATCCGATGTAGATGGATATTATGTTGCCATCGCCAGTAATAAAAAATTCAAAAACAGAATGTATATTTATCTGAGAAAGAATACGAACCGACTCGTTATCCGTCCGGGACAGCAGGGGATGAAGAGAAGTAAATTCCGCAAGATCAAGTACATAATGGTTTGTGGTTGGAAATATTATTTTGGTGGTATCATTTATACGAAACCGACGATCGGACACTTGAAAACAAGAAAGTAAAAAGAGGGGAAAAATATGAATATAAGATGTATGGGATGCATGGAGGAATACGATGCTTATTATGACGTGTGCCCCCATTGTGGTACCGTGAAGGACAGCCCTCCAAAAGATGCATCGTTTCTATTTCCGGGAACAATACTGCATCAAAGATATATGGCAGGACAAAGTATGGGATCCGGTGATTTCAGTGTCACCTATATCGGATATGATCTGGTGGAACTGAAAAAAGTCACGATCAAAGAATATTATCCCAGAAATTGTTGTTCCCGTGTGATGGGAAGCAACGATCTGAATATTTTTGAAGATGAGCGAAAAGAAGATTTTTATCGGGGATTTGATACTTTCTTACATAACAGTAAGATTCTTTCCAGCGAGGAAATACCAGGCATGGTAAAACTGGAAGACTGCTTCCGGGAAAATAACACCACTTATATCGTTCAGGAGTATCTGGAAGGAGAAACTCTGGAAGCATTTTTACAAGAAAACAAAATGATCAGCATGGGACAGGCTCTGGAAATGGTTCTGCCGGTGCTGGATGTGTTAAATCAGCTTCATCAGAAGGATATGTACCATTTTCGGGTAAATCCTCAGAATATATTTATAACCGAATTTGGTGAAGTGAAACTGATGGACTTTGGCGGATATCAGCTTCATGCAACCAATCGGGCCCATAAAGTGTCATCCATCGATACCGATGTATATATGGCGCCGGAACTGAAGACCATGTCGGTGATTGAAGAGAAAGGTGCTGCTGACGTTTACAGTGTCTGTGCGGTACTGTATCGGATGCTGACTGGTGTGGAGCCTCTCGAAGGGGTGGAACGTATCCATGCAGATCGCCTGGTTTCCCCAGAAGAACATGGAGTGCGACTTTCCAAAACACAGAATAATGTCATTATGAATGGACTGGCAACCAATCCAAAGAATCGGACCAAAACCGTCGGGGAATTGATTCAGCAGTTAAGTTCCATTCGAATTGTAGAGCGAAAAGTAGAGAAGAAAGAGAAAATTTCTGTTCATGAACCAAAGAAAGGAATGCCGGCGAAGCTGATTCTCGGAATCGGAATCCCGTGTCTTGTTCTTGTTCTTGCAGTCAGTGCTGTTCTGATGATGAAAAGTCGGAAACAGACAGAAAAGCTGGCACAATCGGTCGGAAAGCAGACGGTATCGGTCGTTGTTCCTAATTTTGTAAATACTGAGCTGGAAGAAGCGAAAACTCTTGCGGAAAATAATGGCATGGAACTCAGAGTTACCAACCGGAAAAACGACGAGAAGGTGGAGAAAGGGATCATCTTAAGCCAGAGTCCGGAGGCAGGAGAGGCACCGGAAAACGGAAGTGTCAGTGTGGTGGTCAGTGCCGGAACAGATACCATCACAATGATTGATGTCATTGGCTGTGATGGAAAGAATAAACTGGCAGAGGAAGGCTATATCCTCACCGATGAAAAAACAGAAAGTTATGTGATTCCGGGATATGTAGTGGAACTGGAAGATAACGATCATAATGCAATCCTTCCGGGACAGGAAGTGGCAGATGGTTGTGCGGTTACTGTAAAAACTTCTTCCGGCATGGAAAATATCAATACAAAAGAAAATGTGCAAATTCCGAAGTTGATTGGTCTAGATTTCAATGAGGCACTCTCTCTTATCGCTGATAATCAGACCCCGATGTACATTGGACTCAGCGATGAAAAAGCATATGCCAGAGAAAAAGATGCAATAATCGGAGAAATCTGCAAGATGGAGTTCATATCATCGGAGAAAGAAGAGGCCGAAGAAGTGAAAGAAGGAGAGACGGTTTCAGCTGGAACTTCTGTAATTCTTACTTTAAGTAAAGGTCCAAAACCAGTGTCTCTTCCAGAAGATTATCAGGGGAAAGCCCTTTCCACAGTTGAAAAAGAACTGGATAGCCTGAATCTCAAATATGATCAGAGTAAATACGATTATATATATAGTAGTCAGTACAGCAGCGGAACGGTAATCAGTATTACCAAATCCTGCAGTCACAAAGGACTAAAAGGTGATCTCCACTGGGATGATACGGTAAATATTACTGTCAGCAAAGGAGCAAAACCGGTTCCAAAACCGACTCCTGCCCCGGCACCATCCCAGAAAAAATCAACGGAAAGTTCGAAAAGCAGTAACTCAGACTCCGATAGCAAATCAAGCTCCTCGGATGATAGTAAAAAAGAGAACAAAGAAGAATACGATAAAAAAATGAAAGTCTATGATTAAATTATCCCCATTCAGGTTATGCCGATGGGGCATGAGGAGATGAGAAAAAGTGAAAAAAATACTAAAACTGGTATGTTTTCTTCTGGTATGTACAGTAACCCTGGGAATAAGCGGGGTGAAAGTGCAGGCAGAAGTGACTGACCTGATTGTTGATGGATCTACGAGTAGTACAGTTCATGGGGAAAAAACTTATAAAAATACTAGTATCTATGGAGAATGGACTATTTCTTCCAATGCGATCGTTACCATTGAAGGTAATCTGACCATTGGTTCTACAGGAAAAGTTACCGTACAACAGGGGTGCACCCTGATTGTTCATGGTAATATCGTGATTGAGTCATCAAGTGCAGAGGATAGTTCTTCCAAAGGAGAGTTATATATTGAAGGAGCCGTAAAGGCTTTGGGGTCTGACGATAGTAGTGAAGAAGGTTCTGTTACAAGTGAAAATGGTAGTTCTGATGTCACGAAGAAAAATATCTCAAATCATGGAATCATTTCGCTGGATGGGAGCAAGAGAGCAAATCTGTATATTGACAAAGATAAATATGAGATTAACAATGCAAATGTTTCAGAGGAAAGCAATTTAGGAGAATGGTGGTATGTTGATTCTACGACAGAGAAAAAGACAGAAGGAACTCATATTGAGTTGACCTATGCGGAAGGTTTAAATTTAAATAGCTTTTTTAAAGAACATCCATCTTATACCCAAGGTGTTTTTGATGAGACAGTAGCAACAAAAATATGGAATGTATCTGAGAAACCAGAACAAAGAACTGTAACTTATCGACCGACTGCCGATGAAAGCGATGCATATGCAGCGTTGCCGTTACAGATTAAGATTTACCTGTTGAAAGGAAATATTAATTATCCTGAAGAGTATAAACAATTAAAGGCTGTGTATGGCCAAACGCTTAGTGATATACAGTTACCAGCCGGATTTGCTTTTGTGGAGCAGAATCAAAGTGTGGGTGATGTTGGAGAGCATGAGTTCGAAATAAACTATTCGAATACTGATAAAAGTGCAAATTATAATAATACGACCGTAACCGTAACAGTATCCCCTGTTTCTGTGCCGACACTTTCTGCAGGAACAACTCTGACAGCCACCTACGGCCAGACCTTAAAGGCTATTCAGGGGAAGTATCTGGGAACGGAGTTTACATTTGTGGACTCTAAAAAAAATGAAGCGGTTTCCGGAACAGTTGGAAATGTGGGAACAGTACCCCAATATTATAATTACAAAGATACAAATAAACGTAAGAATTATAATAATGGAACAGTGATGATTAAAATTGGAAAAGCAGATATCTCCAATTATACTGGTGGAGTGCTTAGTGCGGTACATGGTCAGCAATTAAAAGATGTTAGTCTTCCGGCTGGTTTTGTTTTTATCAATCCATCCGCCAGCGTGGGAACCGTGGGAAGTCATACCTTTGAAATCAATTATTCTGATGGAAGTAAGGCAAAGAATTACAATAATAAGAAAGTGACCGTACAGGTAAAGGCTTCCACAGGAGATAATCTTACTACGGAGATTAATGGGTTGGATATCGCTGCTTCCAATCTGAATATGAACAAAGTGAACACAGCCAACCAGCTGATTGCCCTGTATGATTCCCTTTCTGCATCAGAGAAAAGTCATGTCCCGGCAGCTTCTATGCAGAAACTGGAAGCGATGAGACAACTGGTTCAAAAGCAGGCAAAATGTGGTTCCAATGTATATTGGAGATATTCCGGCGGAGTTTTAACCATATTTGGAAAGGGCTCCATGTATAATTATTTTAATAAATATAATTCCAAAACATTGAAGAAAGATGTGGCGGGAAGAAGCTATCAGTCTTATGCATCTGCTGCAAAAACGATCATTGTTGAGGATGGAGTATCCAAAATAGGACGAGGAGCCTTCGCTCATTTTACAAAAGTGACAAAAGTGATGGTGAAAGGGAAGAATACCCGGTGTGTGATCGGGCAGGCCGCCTTTTCCTGCTGTTCCAAACTGAAAGCCGTTTCCCTGAAAGGAGTAAACAAAATCGAGTTCAGCGGATTCAGCAAATGTTCTTCTCTTACCAAGATCACATTGCCGCAGGGACTTACTGCATTGGATAAATCAGTTTTTCTGCAATGTAGAAAGCTGAAGACGGTAAGCCTGCCGACCACGTTAAAGAGTGTGGGTTCTGCCGTGTTCTTTGACTGCAGAAAGTTAAAGACCATCACAGTGAGAAGCAATATCAAAAAATGTGGTGCCGATGTATTTTATTATGCCAATAAAAAATGTAAAGTTGTCTGTGGTGTAAAAGCCGCAAATAATTGTAAGTTTGTCAAAAAGGCAAAAAAAGCCGGTTTGAAGATAAAAAAGAAATAAAAGATACAAGAGGGAGAAAATATGGGAAAATTAAAAGATAATCTGAATTATAAAGTGTATTTGATCGCCTATGTTGTGGGACTTGTCCTCAGTTTGATTCCGGTTTTGAATATTCTGGGGATGATTGATATCTTTGTGGTGACACTCTATTTGTATTACATGTTATGTGAGGCACTGCATAATCTGAATATGGCCTGTGGATTGAAAGAAGGCGGAGATACTTCCAAAAAGTCAGTCAATTATGCACTTTATGTTATTTTTGACAGCCTGACATTGGGAATCTATGGTATTTGGTGGATGTATGTGCAGAGGGAGAGAATGAATCTCGCAGCACAACGGTATGGAGCAGGTGTCTTTACGCAGTTTAAAGATCAGGATAAAAAATCCTTTTATTTTATTCTTGGAGCAAAAATATGTGGATTGGTGAAAGGAATTCTGGCGATTTCTATTTTCTTCGGAAGCATCATCGGTGCAGCAAATAGTCTGGTAAATGCTTTGAGCTGGGGTGGATATGGTAACAATTACGGATCATCAGGTTTTGGCTCTCTGTTAGCCGGCGCAGGATTTGCCATTTTCTTTTTCTTTGTTTTACAGATTGCATCCGTTGTCCTTCGTGTCGTTGGATGGTATTGTTTTTATCATGATGTCAATATATTAAGTGCTGCATTTAATAGAGAGACCCATGATGGAAATCAGATCATCTGTGTCCAGAGGCAGGGAGGACCGGCACCGCAACGACCAGTGGAAAGACCGGCGGGGATTCCTGGTCAGGAAATGAATCCGATGCCGCCTGCAGGAATGCCGAAATTCCCGAGAAAAGCAGGGGTAAAAGCACTGAGTGGACAATATGCTGGAAGTATCATCGAAATGAAAGAAAATGATCGGATCGTAATAGGACGAGATGCGTCAAAATGTGATCTTATCTGTTCTTCTGATAAAATTTCAAGAGTCCATCTTTCTATCACATATCGTCCATCTCCAGCAGATGGAAATCATTATATTGTAAGAGATATGTCCAGCAATGGAACCAGAAGTTCTTCCACAGGGACTCTTCCGAAAGACTTTGATGTGCGTCAGCCGTCCGGAGCCATTCTGACTCTCGGCAATTCTGGAGAATCCATTCAGTTGCTCTAATTGATTTCTGACTGGAAAGAGTATTCGATAATGACAATTTCGATGCTCTTTCCAGTATAAAGCAGAGGAAAATAATGAAAAAAAGATGTTTAAATTGTATGAAAGAATACGACGAGCAGTATGATGTTTGTCCGTATTGTGGTTTTATAGATGGGACCCTGCCAAAAGAATTGTATCATCTTCATCCGGGAGAAATCCTTCACCGAAGATACATTGTCGGAACGGTTGTGGATTACGGTGGATTTGGTGTGATTTATCGTGTGTGGGATGCCCAGATGAATCAGATGGTGGCAATTAAAGAATACTTTCCGAGCGGTCTGGTGAACCGGGCACCGGGACAGAAAGATGTCATTGTTTATTCAGGAAAAAGCAAAAGTATTTTTGAAAATGGTCTGGAACGATATCTGATGGAAGCCAGAAATATGGCAGCGTTCTCCCATCCGAATATTGTGAATCTCTATGACTTTTTTGAAGAAAATAACACCGCTTATATTGTCATGGAGTTTCTGGATGGAATTTCACTGAAATCTTATCTGGCACAAAATAATGGCAAATTATCCTATCAGGAAACGATTGATATTACATTGGCGATTTTGAATGCATTGAATGAAATTCATCAGCATAACATCATTCATCGAGATATCAGCCCGGATAACATTTTTCTGTGTTCCAATCAGAGGATTAAACTGATTGATTTTGGAGCGGCGAGATTTTCCAGTGTGGAAAAAGAGGAAACCAGATCCATTGTATTAAAACCGGGATTTGCACCGCCGGAACAATATCGGAGTAAGAGCCTCCAGGGACCATTTACTGATTTATATGCTTTGGGAGCCTGCATGTATCGTTCCATCACCGGTGTGATGCCGGAAGAATCCCTTAGCAGAATGCTGGAGGATAATTTAAAGGAACCAAAGGAGTTGGTACCGGATCTGCCGGATCATGTGAATAATACAATTATGAAAGCGATGGCCTTATCACCGGAATACCGTTTTCAGACTGTTCGGGAGTTTCAGGAAGCTTTGAGCGGAAAGAAAAAAGTGGTTTCTCTCCAGACAGAAATAAAAAAACGGCAGTTCCGCCGAAAATGGGTTCTGGCAGCTGTCGTGGCTGTTTTGCTTCTCGGATGTGTGGGTGGATACTATGGAATCATCAATCATACCAGATTGATTCGTGTCAGCAATTATTCCGGACAGGTAGAATTTTATGTACCGGAAAGTCAGTATGATTATTATCAAAAGGTGGAAGCTGGTTTTGAGAAAAATCAGGGAGAAAAAATAAAATTGGTATCCGTGCCGGATGCAAGTTATGATGTAAAAATTAAAAAAGAATTGGGAGATGAAGAGGGACCGGCGTTATTCTTCAGTGATAATCTGGAAGAAAATGAACTTTTGAAAACGGAAGATTTAAAAGAAAATGTCATTGATAAGATAGAGAATCTGGATGATAATTTCTACTTCTTATCCGATTATTATAACAAAGGCGGAAAAGTTCAGAGAGTTCCGATGAATTTTTCTGTTCCGCTGATTCTTTGCAATGAAAATGTGGCGAAGAAACTGTTGGTTCCGCCGGAGACAATGGGAGAATTACAGCTGGATGAAACGTCCAGAAAGAATGGAAAGGTGGATGTTATTGTCAACCAGGAGATTAATCCGCTTATTTCCACTTTTGCAGGAGATATCACTTATGAGGATAAAGAGAGATCCGAAGGATTTAAGAAGTTCGTCAAAAATAAAACAGCTTATTATATTACCGATTGGGAAGATTACAATACAATTTCCATAGACAGTGATTATCTCGGGATGCAGACAGATATTATTTATCCAAGATATAATGTGACGATGCAGGTTAAAATGTGTAATTATATCAGTATTGCAGATGATATTAATATCCAGGAGAAAATGATTGCCGAAGATTTTCTAATTTATATGATGAGTTCCCAGGCAACATATCTTACGGATTATAATGAATATGACCTTCCGGTTAACCGGAAAGCAGTGGAAGCCTTCTGTGATATCTGGACAATCAATCTGAAGTCAGGACAGTCATCAGGAGACGGAAAAGAGCAATTTGAGAGTTATCTGGATCGTTGTGAAGTCTGTAAAGATAAATAAAGATTTTGGAAAAGAACAAGGAGAAAAAGATGAAAGAAAAGAAAAATACAATATGGTCAATTCAATATATAGTGCTTTGTCTGCTTTCATTGCTGACACTTGTGATGCCTTATGTGACAATCAAAGTTTCCATGAAAGGTTTGGGAGCACTATCACAATCCCGGTCCATGACAGGCGGTGAGTTGATGAAGACCCTGGTACATATGGATGATGTGATTTCGTCTGTTTTGGGAACGACATTCAGTGGAATCGAGGCAAAATCCAAATCCATTATCCTGATGATTGTGGCATTTTATCTCATACCGCTGGTATTCATGTGGATAAGTGCTGCTGTCCGGGGTGTTGCAATGAAGAAGCAGAAAGCAAGCCGGAAAATTGCTCTGCTGCCGGGGATGGTATTGGTTCTCGGAATTATCGGACAGATCGTACTGAAGATGAATGCTCCATCTTTCACGGATAATGCGATTGCCGATGCGACAGAAGATATTATGTCAGGGCTGGGATCTGCTCTTGCTCAGGTAATTGAAATAAAATTATCTTTTAGCACAGGATATTATCTGCTGATGATTCTGGCAGTGATTCTGTTGTTGGAAGATCTTCTTTTATTTCCGAAACTGATGACAGACAAAGAGGAACCTTTTGTGTCTGACGGAATATATCGTCAGGAGGAAGAAAATGAAAGAAAAAAAGAGAGAGAGAATCCTCCGGTCAGCACCTGGTCAAAAACCAATGTGCTGGATGATCCGGTGTATTGTGCCGGAGAGAAACAGAGGAAAAAAGAAGAACCGTCTGATCGAGAAGACCCGACGGTGCGTTCCCATCTTCTTTCTGGAATGCTCATTGGTCTGCGGGGAGAATATGCAGGAGCAGAGATTCGCATTGAAGAGGGAGAGACCATTTATATTGGTAGAAGCAGGGAAATCTGTAATCTGGTTCTTGGTAACAGCCGGGTAAGCAGAAAACACTGCAGTATATCTTATAGTTCAGCGGACGATAAATATCTGATTACCAACTATTCTTTAAATGGAACTTTCCTTTCCAATGGACAGTTGCTTAAGCCGGAACAGGTATATTATCTTCCTCATGGAACGATTTTCCGTATCAATGAAGAAGAGGAATTCAGAGTACTGTAAAGGTAGCGGGAGGAAATATGGAAACACAATATATGGATGTGGGTGCTTATCAAAAGGAACATTCCGATCATTTAAGCTTTCTTGTTGTAAGTCAGGAAGGCGGCATTCAGGAATATTCTCTGAAAAAATATAAAAGAAGCAGGATTATTGTTGGAAGAAATCCGGAGAAGGCAGATATGATTCTGAAGTCCCCGGTCATATCCGGAGAGCATTGTAAGGTTAAGATCGAGGATGGAAAAGTATATTTTGCTGATCTTGCCAGTACCAATGGTACTTATATGATGAAGCAGGGAAGTCGGGTACGAATGACACCAAATCGATATATCGGCCCTCTCCGAAAAGGAATGTTATTTCTTCTGGGTGGAGATGGAAAAAATCAGGAACATCGCAAAGACAGTGTTCTGATTATTGTCACTGGAGAAGGAGATGATCAGGAGTATAAAAAATTCCCACTGTTTGAAGATAGTTATACCATAGGGAGAGGAAAAGAATGTGATATCGTTCTGAATCATCCTGCGGTATCCAATCAGCATGCCAGGGTGTATCGTAGAGAACAGCATTGTTATGTGGAAGATCTCGACAGCGCAAATGGGGTGTTTGTCAATGGACAGGCGGTCAATGGCATACAGGAAATCTTTGAGAAAGATACCATACAGATTGCGGGAAATATCATTATATTCTCTTGTGATACTCTGTTTTGTAAAGCAGAAGCGGACGGAATACAACTTACCATGTGTGACCTTGTGAAGAAAGTTAATCATGGGAAAAAGATGATTCTGTCTCATGTAAACTGCAATATTGAAAGCAATGATTTTGTGGCAATCGTAGGAGGATCCGGTGCCGGTAAATCCACTCTGTTAAAAACCCTTGGAGGGTATGATAAAGAGTATGAAGGGGATGTTTATTATAACGGGATTTCTTTGAAAAGAAATTATAATACCCTGAAAAATATCATTGGATATGTACCCCAGGAAGATATCGTTTTTGAAAATCTGACGCTTAGAAAAATGTTGTATTACACAGCCAAAATGAAAATGCCTGATGGTACCTCAAAACAGGAGATTGAAAACCGGATACAGGAAGTCCTGCGCCTGGTAGAACTGGCGGAACATCAGAAAACGATGATTCGGGATTTAAGTGGAGGTCAGAAAAAGAGAGCAAGTATCGCCGTTGAGCTGTTAGCAGATCCAGGAATGTTCTTTTTGGATGAACCGACTTCCGGTCTTGATCCTGGTACGGAACAGAAGTTGATGCGTGTCTTGAATCGTCTTTCAAAAACCCAGGGAAAAACCATTGTTATGGTAACCCATACTACCCAAAGTCTGGATTTATGTGATAAAATAATATTTATGGGAAAGGGTGGTACCCTGGCTTTTATGGGAACGCCGGAAGAAGCAAAAATGTTTTTTAATACAGATAGCCTGATTGAAATCTATAATCTTCTGGAAGAAGACACACAAACCTGGGCGAATCAGTTTGCAAAATTTAATGAATTGACCCAGATGGCGGAGCCGAATCAATCTGATATTGGAAAGAAAGGGAAGAGAAAGTCCTTTTTCGGACAGCTGGTGACTCTTACCAGACGATATGGAGAATTGGTTCTTAATGATGTCCCAAGATTGGCGCTTCTCATGATTCAGCCGATTTTAATTGCGATTCTGATAAAAATTGTGGCAGATGCGGATGTCTTTAAAGTATTTGAGCCAACGAAGCAGATTTTATTTACTTTTAGCTGTTCAGGCATCTGGATTGGAATTTTTAACACCATTCAGGAAGTTTGTAAAGAGAGAGCCATTGTAAAGAGAGAATATATGTCCAATCTCAGGTTGACTACGTATATTTTGTCCAAATATCTGATTCAGTTCTGCATTTCTATTGTGCAGACCCTGATTTTTGTGGGATTATTTACATTACTGATCGGAAATCTGCCGGGAAAAGGAGTCGTTCTTCCTTGCTTTGCGGAGATGTTCCTTACCATGTGGCTGACCATTTACGCGTCCTCTGCTCTGGGGCTTCTGGTATCTTCTGTCATGAAAAACGGAGACCGGGCGATGGCTGTCAGTCCTTTCCTGCTGATCATTCAGCTGTTATTTTCCGGTATTTTGTTTACTCTGGACGGGGCATCCGAGATCATTTCCTTCTTTACGGTCAGCCGTTGGTCCGTGGAGGGACTTGGAAATATTGTTGCGCTGAATAATTTGAAACATGTTTATACGCAGATTCAGTATAAACCAGACAAGTTGTTTGAACATGGATGGGGACATCTGTGTCAGAGCTGGGGTATTTTAGTGATATTTATTCTCGTTTTGGCAATAGCCAGCATTTTATGTCTTAGAAATGTATCAAAAGACCGATAGAACAGACAAAACCATCGTAAAGGAGATAAGAATATATGATTACTTTTTCACAATTATCAGAAGTTGGAGAAAGAGAGATTAATGAAGACTGCGTTGGCAGTGTCCATGTGGGGCCGGAAATCAAACTTTTTCTTCTGGCCGATGGATTGGGAGGCCATGGAAGAGGGGAAGAGGCATCCGCTTTACTGGTGAACAATGCCAGTCAGGTTTTCCGAAAGAATTACCGAAACCCTGATTGTCTCAGAAGCTGTTTCGAGATCAGTCAGGAGACTCTTATGGAGAAACAGAGAGCAGAACATGCAAAACAGGATCTGAAAAGTACTCTTGTGCTCATGGAAATTTTTAATCGTCAGATTCAGTGGGGACATGTGGGTGATTCCCGATTGTATTATTTTAAGAGAAATCGTATTGTAAAACGGACGCTTGATCACAGTGTACCACAGATGCTGGTGGCTGCCGGTGAGATATCGGAGAAAGACATACGACATCATCCGGATCGAAATCGTCTGATTCGTGTGATGGGAATGGAATGGGATGCCCCCAAATATCAGTTATCGGAACCGATTCCGATTGAAAAGGATCAGGCATTCCTGCTTTGTTCCGATGGATTCTGGGAGAATATCGAAGAAAGCCAGATGGAATCTTGTCTTAGAAAATCTTCCGATGTGCAGGATTGGCTTGCGCGAATGGAAAAGATTGTGTGGAAAAATGGCAGGGGAACTCATATGGATAACTATTCTGCAATTACAGTGATGATTGAGTAACCTTGTGGAGGAAAATATGAGTAAAATAATTCGATGTGAAAAAGGACATTATTATGATGCGGATAAGTTTGTAAATTGTCCCCATTGCGGTATTGATCTTGATAAAAGAAAAAAAGTGATTGCAGACAGTGCCATGAGCCAGGATCTTGATAACATGGTGACAGTTGCCAAAAATGTCTTTGTGGGAACCGGTCGGAAGAGAAAAACACCCTATGTGGAGGTTCCAAAACCGCCGAGGGAGAATCTTGCTTCTCAGGTAACCGAAGAGATGCTGGAGGTTCAGGCAATGGCAGCCAGAAAACGGGAAAGCGTTCAGGAAGATGACCAGAAAACGGTTAGATTTGAGATTGCAGAAAATGGAATCGAACCGGTAGTCGGATGGCTTGTCTGTGTAAGTGGAGAACAAAAAGGACAGGATTTTCGTCTCCAGAGTGGATTTAACCGAATTGGCCGCGACCGAAATATGGAGGTAGTGATTCCGAAGGATCGAACGATTTCAAGGGACACCCATTGTTCCGTAGTTTATGATGGAAAATCCAACGAGACATTTCTGGTGCCTGGAAACGGAACTCTTACTTACTATAAGAACGAGATGGTACAAAAAGCGGTGAAACTCCACTCCGGCGACGAGATTGCATTGGGGGAAAATAAATACATTTATATCAGTTTTTGCGAAGGAGAAAGGACATGGCAGGAAAAAGAAAGGTAATATGTGCCGTATGGATTCTGGCAGCCTTGTTTCTGCTGGCTGGTCCACAGGTAAAAGCTGCCGGAAAAGAAGAGATTACGATCAGCCAGACCGATATTTATATGCCGGATATGGCGGTTTATCTGACACCGGAACAAAAAGATACCGTTTATGATGCTTCTGACGTGAAAGCCGGCCTGAAAGAGACCGATACCAGTCTTTTTGTGCATGATTCAGAACGGTTTTCCGATTCCGGAAAGGGAATATACTACTATGTTTTGTTGGATGTATCAACTTCAATCAGTAAAGAACAGTTTGCTTCGATGAAACGCTCTGTGATACGCCTGTCCAAAACTTTAAGAAAGCAGGACAGAATGCAGGTCATTACCTTTGGAAAGAAAGTTAAGGTTCTTTTAAAGGGTGGAGAAAGCTCGGAAGAAGTTGAGAAACAGTTAAATGCTCTCGGGCAGGAAAAGAAAACCCATCTTTATGAAGGCATCAATCGTTTATCCTCTGAGGTGGAAACACACAGGCAGAGTGAGATCAGTGACAAAACGGACAGTGAGGATTTCATGCGCCATGTCGGAGTCATTCTCACAGATTGGCAGGAAGTGAAAGATGCCGGAGGCCTGACCTCCCAGGAGGAATCCCTGAAGCAACTGCAAAAAACAGGAACTCCACTTTATGGATATTGTCTTGACAGTGCCAGTGATAAAGTGCAGGATGATATGGGAGCGTTTCTCCGCAAAACAGGGGGAGAGTTTCAGATATATAAAGCTGGTAATGAGAATAAAGAACTGACAGATCTGAACGAAAAATTATTACAGGAGAATATGATAACGATTCAATCATCTTCCAATAAAACCTATGAAGAGGAAAAAGTATTGGAATTGGTGATCGGTGATAATACTGTCAGAAAAGAACATGTTTTTGTGAGTACGGCAAGACCGGATGAAGAAAAACCGGTGATTCAATCTGTGGAGCAGGAGGGAAAAGACCCGAGAACCATTGTGGTTACATTCAGTGAGGATGTCTCCCGTGCAGACAATAAAAATAATTATTCGATTCTCAGAAATGGAAAACAGGTGTATACTGTTTCAGAGGCAACCTATACGGCTGCTGATGAGAAATATCAGGTCAAACTGATTTTAAATGATAACCTGCAGAAAGGAGATTATGAGATCAGTGTCGTCAATGTGACGGATAATACCAATGAGGAAAATGAACTGACCGAATCCTGGAGCGGGGAATTGGACGGAGAAGGTGCTCTTAAAGCCTTTTATTCCAAACTTGGAAAATTCTGGGCAATCATTCTGGCTATCGCTGTTTTTGTGATTATTGCAGTGATCTATTATGTGATAAAGAAACATAACGGCATCATGGTTGTGGAAGACGAGATGGTCCTTGGGTCCAATATGGGGAAAAAACAGCATATTAAACACGATGATTCTGCAACAAAAGAAGTGGTATTCCTGGTAAGCGGTATCGCATCGGAAGTGCGCAAGATGAATGTTCAGATTAATGGAAGTGCGATCATTGGCCGTTCCAGTATCTGCGATGTGTATTTTGATGATCTTAGTATGTCGAAACAGCATTTTGCCCTGGAAGTGGAAGAGGGAGAACTGTATCTGACTGATTTGAATTCGAGGAACGGAACTATGATTGATGGAAGAGAAGCCCATACAAAAGAACGGATTCATAATGGTTCTGTGATTGAAGCCGGCAGTGTCAGAATTGAAATAAGGTGGTGAAAAAATGGCAGTAAGATCGGAATTATGTCCCAATTGTTTTCAGCTTCTAAGCGGACAAAGCCATTGTCCTCATTGCAATTATGATTGTTTTGAGAGAGAAAATCAACTGGCGCTTCCGATGAATGCTCTGCTGAACGGTAGATATGTGGCGGGACGAATTTTGGGAGCCGGTGGATTTGGAATTACATACAAAGCCTACGATCTGGTGACAAATCAGCTTTGTGCCGTGAAAGAATACGTTCCTCTTGGCTACGCGAATCGCCATAAAGATGGTATGACATTAACCCCGACTTCTTCGGAAAAGGAAGAGGTATTCAGACACGGAAAGAAAAAGTTTCTTGACGAAGCCAATATTTTAGTGGATCTTCATTACATTTCTTCTGTGGTTGAAGTGATTGATTGTTTTGGAGAAAATGGAACTGCCTATTTCGTGATGGAATACCTTGATGGCGCGACTCTAAATCAGTTGCGAGGCAGCCTTGGAGGAAAGCTTCCTTTCAACTATGCTTATGATGTCATTCGCAGTGTGGCTTACTGTCTGCGGGAAGTGCATACGAAAGCAAATATTTTCCATCGGGATATCAGTCCTGAAAATATTATGATAAAACAAGATGGACAGGTCAAGGTCATTGATTTTGGTACAGCCAAATATATTCACGGTCAGAAAAGTCAGAATTTGTCCATTGTATTAAAACCAGGATTCGCTCCGCCGGAACAATACTCCAGTTCCGGGAAACAGGGAGGATTTACGGATGTTTATGCTCTGGCATCCACTTTTTATTTTATCCTTACCGGGAAGAAGGTTCCGGCAGCTCCGGACCGCATTGGTGTTGGGGCAGAAGTAGAGCCAATCGATCACCTGTTAGGTGCCGGATACAAAGGATTGTCGAAAGTGCTGGACCATGCCCTAAGGATCAAAATTTCAGAGAGAACCCAGACCATGGGTGAATTTATCCGTGAAATCGAGCATTTTAAAAAACAATGGGATAACGAAATCGGAACAGACAGCCCGTCTACAGTCATTGAAATCAGAAAGAAAAATGAAGAAGAATTATCCAGGGGAAAAAGCAATTCATTCCGTGGATCGACAAAAAATACAACGGAGCAGCAGATTAGATCCGGTAAAAATGGAGTATCCATTAACAAAAAAAGAAAAAGAAGCAGAGTTCATCCCTATCTGGATGGCATTGCAGGACCGGTACAAGGATATCGTTATCCTCTGCCTGTCAACACGATGATTACCTTGGGAAGATCGAGAGCCAGCAGTATCACGATTCCTCTCAGTGTGATTGGAAGAAAACATGTAGAATTATTTTATGATACGTATAATGGATTGTTTTTTATCGTGGATAATCATTCCGTGAACGGTACTTATATCAATGGGGTAAAATGTGAACCGGATGCCATAATACCGGTAAAGCCGGGAAGTATTTTATCGCTGGCTCAAAATTCATGTGTATTTCAGTTAGGAGTTGTCAATGAGAAATAATAACGAGAAGAATGAAGCAGCAATTACACTCCGACTCACAGAGGAGGAGAGCTACAATTTAATGCATGGACAAAATGCAGAGTGGACCGGAGAAGAATATGAACTGATCGGGCAGCTTAGTACAGTGGTTGGTACGAGAAAGAATCAGCAGGATTCCTGTTATGTAAACGTAGATGGCGGTACCAATGCGGTTGCCATTGTGTGTGACGGTATGGGAGGACTTGAAGGAGGAGAGATTGCCAGCCAGAGTGCAGTGCAGATGTTTATTGAAGATTTTGAGGAAATCCGCTATACAGAACATAATTTTTATTCCTTTTTTTGTAATGAGATGGTCCGGGTTGACGCCATGGTAGCAGATCTGGAAAATGAGCAGGGAGAACTGTTATCTGCAGGGACGACTCTTTCGGCAGTCGCTGTGGTGGATGGGTATCTTCAGTTTATTTCGGTGGGAGACAGTAAAATATATATCATCCGCGGAAATGAGATGGCATGTCTGAATCGGGAGCATAACTATCTTTTACTTCTCAATGAACAATTGCTCAACGGGGAGATAACAGAAGAAGAATATGCCAGAGAACAGAAAAGAGGTGCTGCCCTGATCAGTTACATTGGAATGGGCAATGTTCATCTGATGGATGCCAATCCGGAACCGTGGAAGCTGGAAAACGGGGATATCATCATCGTTTGCAGTGATGGTTTATATAAAGCATTAAACGAAGAACAAATCTATACTATTGTGAAGAAAAATCCGATTAATCTGGAAAAAACGTTACAGGAACTCCAGGAGGAAGCCCATCGCTCTTCTCCACGAGTGCAGGATAATACATCCATCGTGATGTTATCATATAGGAAGAAGAACATTTAGGAGGTATTCTTATGAATTTAACAAGATGTAATAATGGACACTTTTACGACATGGACAAATTTGACAGCTGCCCTCATTGTATCAACAGTGCAGGTGGCGAATCCGATCAGACCACTCCATTATCCGGACCGGCTCAGGCCAGCCCGGTTATGTTTGAAGAGGACGGCGGAACAGTAACGATGCCGGTTGGACAGATGCCGGAGACCGTACCTGCCGATACAACAACCCCGACGGAGCCGGTAACCCATCCATTTGTCCATTCTCCGGTGCAGAAGATAACACCACAGAAGATTGATGTGCCTCCTGTTATGCCTGAGCCGTCTGCCAGACCGGAGATGTCACTGGCTGATCTTGTACAAAATACAGTGACAAATCATAACACTCGTCCGGAAGATCAGGAAAAGACGGTTGGTATTTACTCTCTGAAAGAAAAAGAACAGTCCATTGATCCGGTAGTAGGATGGCTGGTATGTATCAAAGGTGCTGCTATTGGAAGAAGTTTTAACTTAAAGAGCGGAAGAAATTTCATCGGAAGAGATGCCTCCATGGATGTGCAGATACCGGGCGATAAGAGTATTTCCAGACAGTGTCATGCAGTGATCCTTTATGATCCAAAGAGTAAAATGTTCCTTGTACAGCCTGGCACATCCAGAGAACTGTTCTATCTCAATGACCGGGTTGTTCTTGGTGTGGAAGAAGTAAAGACAAATGATACTCTCACGATCGGTAACACCGATCTGATGTTTATCCCATGCTGTTCTGATAAGTTCTGCTGGGAAGATCAGATGGAGAAAATCAAAAAAGAGGAAGAAAAATAATAAAACAACTTGAGGAGAGAGGGAAAGTAATACCTTGGAAAACAGAGATATCCATGTATTGAAAAAAGGAAAAAAACTGAAGAACCGTTATGTGATTGATGAGATTCTGGGAGAAGGCGGTTTTGGAATTACCTATTCCGGTCAGGATGAACTGCTGGCCATGAAGGTCGCCATCAAAGAATATTATCCACATGGATTTGTGACCCGAAATAATATGTATGATGAAGTCATAACGGTGACCCAGACAAAATATGACGATATATTTCAAAAAGGAAAACAGAAATTTTTAAAAGAAGCCAGAAGCCTTGCTCGCTTTAACAAAGAAGAAGGTATTGTCAATGTAACCGATTTCTTTGAAGAAAATAATACCGCTTATATTGTCATGGAATATCTGGACGGAATTACATTAAAAGAATACCTGAAACAAAACGGTGTTATGTCCGCACAGGATGTACAGGAACTGATGACTCCTCTGATTCGTTCTCTGGATGCGGTACATAAGAGCGGATTGATTCACAGAGACATCAGTCCGGATAACATTATGCTTCTGATGAATGGCAAAGTCAAATTAATGGATTTTGGTGCGGCAAGAGATTACACAGAAGCGGGAGAAAAAAGTCTCTCCATTGTCTTAAAACACGGGTACGCACCGGAAGAACAATACCGCAGTCATGGAATTCAGGGACCATGGACGGATATCTATGCTCTTTCTGCAACGATGTACAAATGTATCACAGGAATTACACCGGCAGAATCGATTCAAAGAATCATTGAAGATACGGTGCAGCCACCATCTGCCC
>JAQYIU010000010.1 GCA_028721415.1 Lachnospiraceae bacterium
AAAGAAGATCTTTCAGAGCATCCTGAATGTCATCTGCAGTCTCGATATCATACTCCTGCAGTAACCCCTGAATGATGTTTCTTTTTCCTTCAGTCATCGGTTTTGGTTTGTAAACTTCTTTTTTTCTGTTTGCCATAATAAAGGGCCTCCTATGAATTAGATTTTATCATAGAAGACCCTTATCGCATATATTTCCATATGCTATTTACAGACTTTTTTTCACAGGCTCTAAATAGACATAACTGAAGACGATTTAATATTTATTCTTTTATACTTCTTTATTCACTTTAATTCCTTTGTCGAATCTTGCAGGAGCTCTATAAATTATATTTCCATCAAATGTATTAATCTCAACCGGTGCCCGGAAAACGCCTCCTGTTATGTTAATATTCACGGTATCACAGAAATTAAATACATACAGAGATTTTTGATCCGAGCGGAACGTTCCCCCGCTAATCTGAACATTCACATCACTATATTCTAACGAAACAGCAGGACTACCATTTGCACTAAACACTCCGCCGGATATATTCAATGAAGCAACTTCAGAGCCACTTGAAGTGGAAAAGCCACTTGCAATAGCCGGTTCACTATTTCCTAATATCGTTCCACCAGATATATTTGTTGTTCCTCCACCGATACAAAGAACTCCAAACATTAAATACTTTCCTGATTTCATTGTTCCGCCGGATATATTTAATGTACCTGTTGTCTGTCTCAGAGTGCCTTTTATTGTTCCACCAGATATTTTTGTAACATTATAATTATCTACAACCAAAGAGCTCGGAGAATAAATACCTGCTTTAATTTCCAATACTCCTCGATTCTCAAACAGACTTCCTGAGGTACCATCATAATATTTGGCCTTTTTGCAAATTACTTTTGCACCTTGACTGATCAAACAACTTCTAAAAGAGAAATACCCTTTTTTCTTACTATTTTTAAAAGTAATTGTACCCGCTTTGATGGTAACACCTTTTCCATTAGAATTCTCTGCTCCAACACTCAGATGGTGTCCATTCAAATCAATCGTAATTGCTTTTTTCTTTTTATTGATTGTCAACCCTTTTTTCAAATCAACATTTTTCTTTAATTTGATTGTTTTATTATTACCGGCTGCTTTAATTGCTTTTTGAAGGCTGGAATATTTTTTCTTTCCAATCGTTGCCACAACAGAAGCAGCATCCGTCTGTACTGTTGAAACATTTTGGATTCCAATAGAAATAATTACTGCCAATATACAAGCGACAAAAATTTTATAAAACTTTTTCATATTCTTCTCCTTTTTCATATCATTATTGTATTCTTCATATATATTAAATCATGCAATAATCTACTTTACCGTAAAAAATTGTTCATCCTGAATCTTAGATGGAATCTTTTGATAAGTTCTGAATTCAATCATATCCGCAATCATTTCTGCATAATAATCGAGATCCGCAACCGAACGCAAATATTCTGCTGTACCCTTATTTATTCCGATTGCCTTTGGAGTTTTCCCAGCATTTGCTTCTTTGGAAATTACTTTTATCTGTCCACCTTTGATACTATTCTTTTTCACTTTATATGTAATCCCATCAATGGTGAAAACAGCTCCTTTTTTGTATTTGATCGCTGCTTTTCCAGAAACCACCTTTGCATAATTATTGGATCGAAGTACACTAATTTTTGTTGCACCATGAGACCAGCTCTTGATGTTATTCCATTTCCAAAGATGATTATACCAGACTTTATTTTTGGAGCCAAAATTAGCTTCATACAATTTAATTCCACTATTACTTCTCGACAAAAAGATTGCAAAATGACACTCGTCGTTTCCATTGTACATTCGGACAACATCGCCTGGTTTAGCTTTTTTAAACAAAACATTCATTGATGAGGGGCTTGTCGTACTTGCCGTTCCAATATTAATATATCCGGTTGAAGAAGGCACATATGGATTATGAAATATTTTCATAGTTACATAAGTAACAAGTGCGTTGCATCCGCCATTCTTAATCGTCGTACAATAAACCTCTCCTTTTTGTTTAACCAAGGTCGAACCCAACACCCACTTATTCATTTTACTACCTTGTGGGTATATTTTTTTAATTTCACTGATTCGTTTGCTGACAACATTGGCCGCACTAATATCCTGCGGCAAACTGACAATTCCTAGCAACAGCAAACAAAAAAACAAAAAAACTTTTTTTTTCATATTTTTCTTCATGGCAGTTTCCTCCTTTTTTATATTATAACATATTTTTCTTTTCATGCAATACGAAACCACACGACTACTATACACTTTTTTCACAAAAACATTTTGCAAAAGATACCTCTTTCATCTCTAAAGATTTTTTTATGAAATATGTATGGCAATAACAAAGAAGATTCCATACTTAATAGAGGAAACCCTAAGCATTTTCCTAACAAACCGTTTATTATAACACCATTCGCTTCGATTCGTTTCCTTCAGCAAATTTCAGCATTGCTACCTTTTAGAAAAACTTGTTGGAAACATCCCAAACCCTTCAACACTTTTTTAAAAATCGGCAACGCTCCTGCGGAACTGAATATCACTCAATTTTGGAAAGCGAGGTCAAAATTTTTCGGATTCCTTCGTAGATTTCCTCTTGGTTCTTTTTGATTTCTTCAATATCAGCTTCATAGATATTGCCGGTGGAGTTGACACGCTTGACAATTTGGTTTTCGCTGTTGGAGATGTTTTTCATCTTGAGTGTCAGCTCACGGAGTCCGGGCAAATCTAATTTGACAGCGTATCCGTCGATTGCCATTTTACGAAGATAGGCACTCTTATTCTCTGTGCCTAGTAGAGCCATTTTCTTTTTTATCAGATCGAGTTCTTTTTCATCTACGAAAAATTTCACCTGTATTGGACGTTTACGATTTCTGTTATCTGCCATTGGACAACTCCTCCTTATTTCCGTTGCTTAACTTCACTTCAATATTCATCTAGGACCAAAGCGTAGGATATAAGATTCTCGATGAGTTTCACAACTTCAGGGTTGTCAATATGCCAATCTCTGTCATTTGCCAGACTACCCAGCCAGAATTTTTTTCCATAAATGAGCTGAGGTCTTCTCGCTGCGACGTACTCTCTCAATTCATCAACTTTACCGCTACCTTTGTTGCTGACAGCAATCTTTCCATGATGCAGGAATGTGAATTTCTTTCCTATATATTCAACATTGTCATCAAGAACTAACTGGAGCGAATGATGAGATTCTCTTTCGTTATCAATGGCGACATTCAAAGCTGTTTTTACATCGTTTGGATGTGCATAGGTTACGTATACGGACAAATCTATTGATACAAATTCGGTACTTCCATTTGCTTCGATGATAAAGGAACGGTACAGCCCATCGAATGCACCTCCAAAAGCATTTCCATATGACAATGTTCTAACGCCATAATCTTCAATTAACGTAAACAAATCATACCTTTGTGTCGGCAATCTGTGTCTTAGGTCAAGCAATCCTTCAAGAAGATTAAAGGAAGCACAAGCCAAGCTTTGTTCAGTAAACTAATGAGATCAATCTTGGAATAGTAATTCTCATAAAATTGCATCTGACAAAAGCACTTTCATCAATCTCAGACACAGAATCAGGTATTAGGTATTACCACTCCCGTAAGATGGCTATTATAAAACGAAAATATCCAATAGATGTTACTCCATCAGGAATTTCAATGTTCTTTGCCTCAACTCCATTAATATATAAAACCGCTAATCTTTCTTCTTCCTCGTAAGTTCCTGATCGGTGCATCGGTTATGAAGTCTCAATGACAAAATCTATGGTGCACCACGCCGCCAAATCAAAAATATTCATTATTATTCGAAATAATATTATGTAAATTTGTGAAAAGTGTCGTAAAAGTTCAGCCTTGCTATAGTACAAAAGGAGAATTTAAAAAAAATTTTTCTTAAAGCGACCTAAAAGCGATTCAGACGACGGCGGTGTGGAAAAAAGGAATTATAAAAGTGGTTGAAAATAAAGAAGAATAAAACAATTCGGGCTGCTTTTGCAGCCCGAGCATATTATTTCTCTTCCAGTTCTTTTTTACATTGTAAAATCCATTGGATTACTTCTTCCATGCCTTCTCCTGTTTTTGCACTGATTGGCAAAATCTTTGCTTTTGAATTTCAAATTCGGATTTAGCTTTTCATAAGGCCATTTTCAAAGCAAGAAATCGTGTTAATTTTATCAAAATGGTACTAATATATATAATATCTTAGATTAGTGCTATTTTATAATTTATTCTCAGTCACTCTATACCCTTCTTCTCTTAAAGCTTCCACTGCTCGTTTGTAATCCTTATTTTGTACCAGAATATAATCCGTATTAAATGTTGAAATTGCAAAAAGGCCAACTTTGTGTCTGGCCAGGGTATCGGAAATTCTTGCCAAAATCCCGATGAGAGAAAAATCCAGGACTCCCTGGATACGAAAAGCTCTCCAATCGTTGCTCCGCTGTATCGTATTATCCGGCACATCTTTAGAAAGACAAACCAGCGATTTCTCCTCGTCTGTTTTTCCGATAAAACAGTATTCTGCATCCAGATTGACTTTTGAATAATCTTCTACCTGACTGACACTAAACATCCCTGCCAGTACCTGAAGCTCCATCTGTCCACTATCATCGTTATTCTTTCTCTTATTTACTTTATCTGTATTTTCCATACCATATATCTCCAATTTGTTATTTACACGACTGAATTCGCCACGATTTCTCTTTGAGATTCACAATTTAATGCGGCATAAGCAAAGGGGCATGTTACTTCAAACCTCTCGGTATAATGATTTTTTTAATATGCTTAGTATAATCGAAACCAGAATTTTTCGCAACTAAAGTCACCTTATATACTGTTAACATTCATTCTATAAAGAATTATTGCTGCAATTGCCGCAACTGTTTCTGTCAAAGGAAATGCCCAAAATACACCGTCCGCACCAAGAACGCTGCTTAAAATAAATGCAGCAGGAATCATAACAATCACATAACGCAATAAAGAAATAATCAACGATGCGATTCCCTTCCCCAGTGCTTCCAATGCGCCACAGCAAGTAATCGATAATGCTGATATAATAAAGCCTTTACATATGATGGTCAATGCATTTACTCCAATTTGTATCGTCTGTGTATTTTCTGTAAAAAGTGCTATCATCTGTCTTGGAATCAGCATCGAAAGAAATACTCCAACAATCATAACACTTGCCGTTAAACATAATGTTGTTAAAAAGATTTTCTGTACTCGTTTATTTTCTTTTGCGCCATAGTTATAGCTCATTAATGGACGAATCCCCTGAATGATACCATTGGCAGAAAGGTAAATAAATGTCTGCAGCTTATAATATACCCCAAGTACCAATACATACATTTCCGAAAATGATGTCAGAATTCTATTAAGCACGGAAATCATAAGCGAAGGCAGCGCCATATTTAAGGAAGCAGGAATTCCCACCGCATATAATTTTCTGAGTAAATCCCACTGAAAAGATATATTCTCTTTCGTAAATGAAAGTGGCAACGGACGAAATTTACAGAATAACAGGTAAACAAGCAAGGTTACTGTCTGTCCAATCCCTGTCGCATAAGCTGCACCTGCCATTCCCATTTCAGGGAAAACTCCTATTCCAAAAATCATCAGCTGATCTAAAATAATATTTGTAATAAATCCGCTCATCATACTGCACATAGAGACCTTCATACGACCTACTGACTGGAAAATTTTTTCCAATGATATCCCAAGCATGTTAATGATAGAAAAAATGAAAACTCTATGAGCATAAATAAGTCCCAGATCGATAATTTCCTTATCTTGTGTATAGAGAGATAAAAAATGCGGCACATATACCAGACATATCACCATTACAATAGCACCGTGAATAAGACTTAATAACATTCCTGTTGTTGCAGCCTGATTTGCACGTTTTTGATCTCCAGCTCCTAAACAGTAGGCAATTCTTGCATTAATACCTATGCCAAATCCAACAGCAATCGCTGTCATTAGATTTTGAAGCGGATATACTAAAGAAAGGGATGTCATCGCGTTTTCGCTTATCTTAGCTATAAAAAAACTATCCACAATATTGTATAAAGAATTGACTGCCATGGAGATTACCATCGGTAGTGCCATAGAAAGTACCAGCGGCAGAATTGGTTTCTCTTTCATAAATTTTTGGTTCATATTGATGTGCTCCTTTGAAATACTAAAATATTTTTTCTCTTTCATGTACAATGAAAAACCACACAGTATCAAATACTGTGTGGCGAAAAAAAGATTATCTTGAAAAGTCCACTTCCAAAAAGGTTTTAGTATTCTATTGTAATAAATCTACATACTATTCAAAATTCCTAATGAATTCTATCTCCTAAAAGATATTTTGTCAAGTGTCAGTTCAAATCATCTGTTTTAACAATTCACGTCATCTCTTTTTATAAAGAAGTAATTCCGGATTATTCCCTTTTGCTTCATAAGTGCAAACTATAATAAAATCCATATCGGCAAGAACTCCAAAACATTTTTCACTATCCAATTTGGATTCAAGCTGATTTCCCAAATATGTTTTCTGATCATCCAGGAATTTGATCTTTTCCCCATTAGGAAGCGTATACTCCAAATTCACATATTTTCCAACCAGGGCATTTAATCTTTTCACCTCTGGCATCCCTTCAATGCGAAGATCATTAACCTCCTGAATTAATTGTTTCTTAAATTCTTCAAATCGACCATCGTCACTAAATTCATCATGTCTCTTCCAATAATCTAATTTTGGAAACAGCTCTTTCATATAAGAACGCGCCTGCTCCTCTGAAAAACTGTCATTGACCATATTTTTAACGCAGACATCAATCAATTCATCCATATCACTATAGGTATAAGTTCCATCCGCATAGCACCACTTACAATAGTCTTCATTTAAAGTACCATCACCATTTCGTCCTATCATTGTATCATCTTCAAGCGGCATTCCACAGCACTGGCAAATAAGTTTTCTTGGTGTTCCCAAAAGGGTATTGATTGAAACATCAAATTCTTTAGACAAAAGTTTTAGCGTTTCTGTATTAGGAACCGTTTCTCCATTTTCCCAACGAGATACCGCCTGTCTTGTAACCATAATTTTCTTAGCTAATTCATCCTGTGACATGCCTTTTTTCGTACGAAGTTCCAAAATTATATTTTTTGTTTCCATCTTTCTTCCTCCTTTTAGCTATATCATACAGGAGAATTCGCTCTAAAAAAAGCAACTTGCTGTTTCCTACTCCAACTCCTCCGGAGCACTGATATCCTCCCCTACCAAATCAATGATATTTTTGAATCCTTCTCTTTGCTTTATTGTACTTCCCAATGAAGTGATTATCGCAGTAATATTTTCTTTTCCCACTGTCTCTACAAATGTTTTTATTCCCGGAGGCATCGTTCCGGCCCAAAGTGGAAACAGGCGATTTCCTTACTTCTTCCTGTTCGTGAAAAATAGTAGATTTGCATTATGGTTCCTCCTAAATATTATCATCTGAAATATATATTTGTGTTAATGCAAAGGCAACAATACTTTCTTCTGAATCTGATCCCATTGCCTATTTTCACACCAGTATACGGTCATTTCAGTCACATCGAACACCATAGATACAACTGTCGGGCATACTTCCTGTGAAACGGCCAGCAGATAGGCATTCCCACAAAGTCACCTCTGGAGTTCGCTCCAAAGAGCGGCAGCCATCCTTCTGCTGCATCATTGATTTCAATAAACACACCGATATCTGAAACAGTCACTCTATATTCCATATCAAAATATCTAGGTCCCATCCTACAACTGTCTTTTTTCTATTGGAAATTATACTTGTACACATTTTATCTCCCCTACTTGTTTTACTATATTTTATTCTAAAGGCAGGCAAAATCCTAGGACTTTTCTTAAGGGAAATGTGTCAAATATATAGAAATGCATATGTAAAATTACAGCTTCCAGTTACTTTTTTCCAAATCCTTTATCTCATTTGTTTTCAATTTTTCTCCTTTTTGGTCATACTCAAATTCTATTCGTGTAAGCAAACATATAAATTCCCAATCGCAGTGCTCGGTTAAAGTAATCTTTAATTGTTACTCAACACATCGTCACGCAGACAATTCCACAGGGCATATAGAGAGCGACGAGCTGATTCCAAAGCACTCTGGAAGGAGCAGAATCTGCAGATAGATCGCTGACAGCCTGAGAGACTCAGTTATATTCCGGATAAGCAAGTGGGGAAAATATGACTGCCGCTGCATATGATAAAAAGCTTACAACTCCCAGTAATCCCAATTTCCGTATTAGTGTTTTTCATTCATATTAGCTGTCAATCGTTTTCAAATATTTTTTAATCTTATTATCTCGTCAGCACTTTTTTACAATACTTATGAGCGCCACAATTCGGGCAAACCAGTTTGCGTCTCATGATCGTATGCGGTCCCATCAAATATTCTTTCATCGTTGGGATAAAGCGGTTTTTACATTCCGGACATTCATATGCCCCGGCTTCCCTGTCAAGAACACATGCAATCAAAACTCCTATTAGAATGATACATAACCCCAATATATTAAGACATACCCGCATCCAGGATTCCATGGCAAGGTATCCTGACAAAACAAATAGTGGAATTGCTGCGAGTAAGGTCAGCAGTACCACCATTGCCGATAAGATCATTTTCTTTTTGCTTTCCTGCGCTTCTTTCACTAAATTCACCATATTTTCCTCCGCTTTTTTCCGATAATCTTCTTCAGAAACTCTCTCTCCGGATAACAGTTCATTTACTGTAATCTCCAATTCCTTACACAAGGGTAAGAGCAAGGACACATCCGGAAATCCATTTCCACGTTCCCACTTTGAATCTGTTTTATCGCTGATTCCTAATTTTTCCGCAAGCTGCTTTTGGGTATAGGCTTTCCTTTTTCTTTCCGTAGCGATAAATCTTCCAATCAATAGCTGATCCATCTGATTTCCTCCTTTCTGATCCGATTATCCTTCAAATAAATCTAAAATCACACCCACGGAACGTAGAACATGGTGAATTTTCGCGGATTCTACGCTTCGTAGATATCATAAATGATGTTGTTTAAAGACTTCTATGGAAGAAAGAGCACAAAAAAGATTATTCCTTCATGTAAAGAATCTCTTTATACAAATCAATAACTGGCTCAATAATATCGTCTTCGAACTCGTACTCCATCGTGTGAAGCCCGGCATGATTCTCTCCGCATCCTACTCCAAAAAAAGTACCTTTCGTCTGCTGTAAATAATATCCAAAATCTTCCGACCATCGGAATGGCGTAGCAGGATATATCGTCTTTTGATTCAGTTTATGTGCCGCCTTGCATACCTTATCCACGCAGGATTGGTCATTTATTGTAGCAGGGAATTCCTCAATGCGGGAAATTTCACAGCCCAAACCAATATCATGGGCCAATTCTTCTGCCTTTTTCTCAATTTTTCCAACAAACTCATCGTATTCATCCTGATATTCTGCTCTGAGTGTCAGGCGTAAAATTCCTTCTCCGGCAGATACCCCATAAGACTCACTTCCTACATCGATTCCTATTACAGTTCCCAGGACGATTCCTTTATGTGGCTCACTAATCATTTTGTTCATGTACTTTATGATCTCAGAAATAGCCGTGGCCGGATTATTTCCATTTTCCGGATATGCGGCATGAGATTGTTTTCCGATGAGTTTAATCTCAAGACCGGTAGAGGCACAGGCAAATGTATGATCAAGAAGGATGATTTCCCCCTTTTCATACCCGGGAATATTATGAAAACCATAGATTTCTCCAATGTTCTTATTTTTGATAAGGGAAGAACAGATTGCTGCTCCCTTGCCATTTTCTTCCCCCGGCTGAAAGATCAGATAAACATCTCTCTCCACCGGAACCGTATCCAGCCAGAGTGCAAAGCCTGCCAATACTGCGCTGTGTCCGTCATGTCCACACAGGTGTCTGTAACACCCATCTGCACAAGTGACTGCGTCATAATCTGCTCGAAATGCAATGGGGGTTTCGTGATTGTTCCCTTTTTTCACTGCATAAAACCAGCAATCCATATCTACTAATTCTATGGATTTCGTATGGGTTTGAATAAAATCCATCAGAATCCGTTTTGTATTGATTTCATACATGGATGATTCAGGGTTGTTATGTAATTCTTTTCTAAGTTGTTTGATTAATTCCAAATTTGAATTCTTGTGCATTGTAATATTCTCCCACACTTAACTTCAAAACATAGACTATCCCTGTTCTATTTTTCTTTTGATGAATACAACGCTGTCCCACAAAATGTATCTCTGGATTTTTTGCTATTTCCAAAAGATTTTCAAGATATTCTTCACTATTTACAGAATATTCCTCTTCTTCTGCCATTTGTACCGCAATCATAGAACTTGATAGCTTGCCACAAAGATGGACAACACTACCAGAAAGAAATCCCTCAATTTCTTTTAAAAGCATTACCGCTGCCTTTCCGCTGCACTCTTTAAAATACTTTTCTCCTACCATATCTAAAGTTCCTGCCGGTTCTGCCATAGAAAAAATGTGACAACCAGCCTGAACTCCCGCCTCTATATATTTTGATTCTTCTGATACAATGCGTTTCAGTATATTTTCCAACAACTCCGGTTCTGCCTGCATTGATAGATATAAGTCCATTGGATTTACGAGGGATGCCAATACGGAAAATGGTGCTTCTACCTCCAGAATAAGCGGCTCATCTCTTAACGTTTTTATGACCGCTAAAACTGCCTGAATCCGGTCGTCTTTCATAAGACTAAACTGGTCTGGTTCTATTTCTTTTAATGTTGAAAAAGGATAGTCTCCTGTTGTCCAGTAATTTTCTCTTTTCATCACGCCAGCTCCAAGAACGGCTCCCTCCAAGTTTTGAACCAGCGGCAATACCATCTCTTTTCTGTTTTCTAATTCTTTCCAGAAAAGTAGGACTTCTGACATCTCTTTCGGATTCGAAAGAATCGATAAATCTTTTTCCCAGAGTTCTTGGGGCATCGTTCTTATGTCGTTCCCACTGCATTTCCATATTTGTGCCATCTTCATGCTCTCCAAAATAAATATTTATTATACCTTTGCAGAAATTTACTTTGCTAATTCTTTTTTACACTGAAAAATCCAATCGATTACCTTTTCCATACCCTCTCCGGTTTTCGCACTGATTGGAAGAATCTTTGCTTCTGAATTTAATTTGAGAATTCTGCTTTTCACAAGGTCATAATCAAAATCAAAGTAAGAAATCGTGTCCATTTTATTAATCAGTACCAGGTCACACATCTGAAACATTAAAGGATATTTCAATGGCTTGTCATCTCCTTCCGGAACCGACAAAAGCATAATGTTTTTATGGGCGCCGGTATCAAATTCCGCCGGACAGACCAGATTTCCGATATTTTCCAGAATCAAAAGATCAAGATTCTCGGTTTCATATTCTAAAAGAGCACGAGAAACCATATCCGCATCAATATGACAAAGGCCGTCGTTATGAATCTGTAGTGATTTTACACCGGTAAGATCAGAAACTTTCTGGGCATCCAGACTGGTCTCAATATCCACATCCATCTCACCAATTCTCATACAATCCTTTAACTGATTTATCAGGTTGGAAAGAAAGGTTGTCTTTCCACTTCCCGGTCCGGACATCACATTTAAAAATAAAGTTCCCTGTTCTTTTAGCTTTGTACGTATCTCTTGTGCCAGAAAATCATTATCTGCAAATACACTTTCTTTAATTTTAATCACTCTGACATTTCCCATCTTTCATCCCCCGACCTTTTACTCTTCATTGTTCACTTTATGAATCTGTTTCAGGAGATATTCGGCAAAATCATCCATACCTTCCCCTGTCTTTGCAGAGATGTAAAAGATTTTAATCTCAGGATTCTGCTTTCTGGCACACTGCTCGACAAATTCTTTTCGAAAATCAAAAACAGGCATCGTATCAATTTTATTAATGACGAGGATATCAGCCGCCTGGTACATAAGTGGATATTTAGCCGGTTTATCATCTCCTTCCGGAATCGACAAAATAGTCATATTGATTTGCGCACCGGTATCAAATTCCGCCGGACAGACCAGATTTCCAATGTTCTCCAAAACAATAAAATCAAGATCCTGACAATCAAATGCGTTCATTCCCTGTCTGGTCATATCTGCATCAAGATGACACATTCCGCCCGTATGAAGCTGAATGGAAGGAATCCCTGCAGCAATCAAGGTGTTGGCATCTACATCCGAATCGATATCTGCCTCCATCACTCCCCACTTTATCTTTCCTTCAAAAAAAGGACGCAGAGCCAGAAGGGTGCTGGTTTTTCCGCTTCCGGGACTGGACATCAGATTAAGGAGACAGGTCTTTTGTTCCTTTAATTCCTGACGTAACAAACATGCATCGGCATCATTATCTTCTAAAATACTTTCTTTTAAATCTATAATCTGTGCTTTTTTCATAGTAATTTCCTTTCCTTCTGACATAGTGTCATTCTATCATATATTCCAGATATAATCTAAAGAAATCCTCAAACAAATGAAAACCGTGAATCAAAACACGGACTGACTTTATATTTTTAGAGATAATGTTAAGCAAGTACCCCAAACAATTTTAGGAGACATCTTTCTAACCATTTGCACCGCAGCCGGTTCCAGCAAATAATGAAATACCAATCCTATCACAGTAAAGCTCATCACACTGCAGAAGCATATGATCCCATCCAGATTCCAGAGAAGTCCCCGATAATCCCAAAGTCTCATCTCGAAAAAATGGATTTTCTTTCCACATTGGTGTATGCAGCCGATCAGGGTACCTGTAAGCCAGAAACAAAAACGGGAGTACAAACAGAAACGATAAAATCCGGTGCGGCTGTGAGCTTCACCGACAGTTCGTCCGGCAGTTCGTCCGGCAGTTCGTCTTCTTCGAAAGTGAAAGTTTCGGCATTAAAAATTGAAGGTGCTTCTAAGAAGCTTCTTACAGGGAAAAAGATGACATTGAAAGCTGTAGCCACGCCGTCAAATGCTGCGGATAAGAGTGTAACCTGGAGTTCAAAAAATATGCTACAGTAAACTCAAAGGGTGTCGTGGTGACTAAAAAAGCAGGCAAAGGGAAAAAGTTACGATCACAGCCAAAGCAAAGGACGGAAGCGGAAACCGGAGGGAGGGGGAATATGCTGGGGCAGTTATTTCACTTTTATCAATGGTTTTTTACCAGGATATCGGTTCATAGTATCTTTTCATCGTTTTCACCAACTGATTATAATCATTACCTTCAATTAATATATCGCAATGCTTTTTGACCGTACCAAACAGTATACTCTGTTCAAAATTAAGGCGCTGTTTTAATTTCTCCAACATCTTTTCTCTGGATACCTCTTTGTTATAGATTTTTATATAGGAGGCTCCTTTAAAATCCTTAGATTCATAATGAATGATTTGATATAGATCCTCACCAATTTTCTCTTTCAGAGAATGATACAGCTCTAAGATTCTGTCTGTTTCATCAATGATCATAAAATATACAACATCTGTATCCGGTGGAACATCACCTTTTATATAATTTCGATATGGTGATTTTCTTAATTGCATATACAGTTGACGATCCACATCGTTTTTTAATTCTTTGTAATAAATCAGCACGGTATCATCAATAATCACATTCGAATAATAATTGATTCCCTCTGCATCAAGCACTTTTATCACTTTTTCAGAGGCTTTAGCAGACATGGTATCGGTAAGCAGATACGTATTTTCATTCATGTCATAAAGGGCTGCTCCATTCATTACAATAATTGGATATTTAAATGTGATTTCTCCCAATGATTCCCGAATGGATGCTGGAGTCCATCTTGTTGCCACAGTAAAATTAGCTCCGGAATTAATCATGCGATTCAGTTCTATTTTACTATAAGGAAGCAGTTTATTTTTATTATTCAGTAAAGTATCATCAATCCCGGATACAAAAAGAATATCGTTGTGCTTTTCTCTGGGCAGATAAGAAGATTCATTTACCAGAAACGCGATTCCAATCCCAATTAATGTATCGACGACACGATTCACTACAAACATCCAGGGATTTGCATCCCCCATATGGTTCACTACTATACTTAAATAGACAACACAGGAAAAATAGGATGACTGTGTGATTTTCAACAAAACAGTGGAATATATTACAAGTCCAATAAAAAGCGAGACAAATATATAATGTGTAATGGTATCATCCTGTACCGATGGAAAAAGAAATATCTCCATGGCAATCAGGATTGCTCCCCAAAAAGCCCCGGTAAAAGTTCCTCTGATTCTGTTTTTGGCAACGTTTAAAGTTTTGTCGTGATAAGGCTGCATACACTGTAATACCGCTAAGGCAGAATAAAATGGTGTTCCATGTTTTCCCCGGATATAATAAACGACAAAGCAAAGAAACACTGCGGCAAATGACTTGATGATTCTTTGTCCAATGGGTGGAATTTTCTTTGAAATAGTTATTTGATCCATGGCTTGTTACTCCTTGTTTTTCTTATCAGCTAATATAAGTTCCAGAAATTCATTCTCAGTAATCCTCCACAATAATAAAGTGACGGCAAGAATATCCGCTGCACCACCTGGACTGATATTAGCATAAATACATTCTTCATTCCACTGTTTTATGGCCTCAATTCCTTCCTTTGTAAAAGCACCCCCAAGTTCATATATCATTTTTGCTTTTTTCTGCACACAGGCTAATCCATGAAAATTTTATCATAAGTAGCGCGATAGCTGGTGCAATTAACAGTATTCAATTAGTGTATTCTCTGTAATTAATCCAACATCTATTGTTGCTATGCCCTGGTTCGCACCTACAATAACGATATTCGCCAAAGTTCCTTGCCATATCAGGATTGGTAATTGAGGCATCCAATACCACACTATCTTTTCTGTCATTTACGGGCACCATACTGTAAATGGTAGCCGGCTCCATTCCCATGATTGGCTCAAACATAGGACTTAGCAGGAACATGGCGTAATTATTGCACAGGAACGCAGGAGATCCCGCATATTCAGCATATTTTTTCGGTTTCTCCACAAGTGGCATGGCTTTGATTACTCCGTACTTTAGCCACAAATTGCAGATGATTCCCCTGAAAAAGATTTCTTCCGCCATACCAATGCCAAGTGTCAAGAACAAATTGGCGAAAAGAAAGGCTGCTCCTTCTTCCAAATCCACGCCAGCTACAAGAGGCGATAAAGCGATAAGCAATAGCGGTGAATAATATAGTACTCTCTTTGCTGTTCCTTTTTTCACCTTGCGAAATCCCAGCACGGAAATTCCCCGATACTTGATTATGTAATATGCCAGTGTAATCACTACAAGACTCCAAATCACAGTTCCTCTTACAATGGCAGACTGTACTCCTTTTATCTTTGTGATCACTACAATTGC
>JAQYIU010000011.1 GCA_028721415.1 Lachnospiraceae bacterium
ATTATACCATATTTTTTTAAAAGGTCAATAGTTTTTTTCAATATCTATATATTTATTTTATGCCAGCTGACCTTTTGCCAGTTCGACAGCTTTAGTGAGAGCATCTGGAATGCCTGCCGGATTCTTTCCTCCAGCCTGTGCCATGTTTGGACGTCCGCCACCGCCACCGCCAACAAGGGTTGCAGCTTCTTTGATGATCTTTCCAGCATGGGCACCTGTTTTTACAGCATCATCTGTTGCTGTAACGATGAGGTTCACTTTTCCTCCCATGTCGGAAGCAAGGATAACGACACCGCTGCCAATCTTTTCTTTAAGATCATCTCCCAGAGTACGAAGAGCGTTCATGTCCACATCTTTTACAGATACAGGGAGTACTTTATATGCACCAGCTTCTTCAACCTGATTCATAACGTCTGCTACCTCGCTCTTTGCAATCTGATCTTTTAATTTTTCATTTTCTGAAGACAGGGCTTTAATCTCATCCAGAAGTCCCTGAATTCTTACTGCCAGTTTATGTGGCTCTGTCTTTGCAGCTTTTGCTGCATCCAGAAGAGTATTTTCAATATCCTGGTAGTACTTTAATACACCGTCACCGGTGAGGGCTTCAATACGTCTCACGCCGGCTGCAACACCTGTCTCAGAGATGATCTTGAAGGATTTGATTACTCCAGTGTTTGGAACGTGGGTTCCAGCACAGAACTCTTTGGAGAAATCACCCATGCTGATGACACGTACTTTCTCACCGTATTTTTCACCGAACAGTGCCATGGCACCTGTTTTCTTTGCTTCATCTATAGTCATGATGTCAACGTGTACCGGAAGGGATTCGTTGATCTTCTCGTTAACAATAGCTTCCACCTGAGAGATTTCTTCCGGTGTCAATGCCTGGAAGTGGGAGAAGTCGAAACGAAGTCTGTCTTTGTCCACGTAAGATCCGGACTGCTCTATATGAGTGCCCAGTACGGTACGCAGTGCTTTCTGTAACAGATGAGTAGCACTGTGGTTTTTCATGGTATCGGCTCTCTGTTTATCATTGATGGAAAGAGTTACGGTATCACCGGTCTTAAACATACCTTTTGTGACATGTCCGATATGACCAATTTTGTTACCGAGCATTTTTACGGTATCTTCAACAACAAATTCTCCGTCTCCACAAGTGATAATACCAGTATCTGCATGCTGCCCACCACCGGTTGCATAGAACGGAGTTTCTTCTACAAAGATGGTTCCGGTTTGTCCGTCGGTCAGAGCTTCCGTAATTTCTGTTTCGGTTGTCATAACTGTAATTTTGGAATCACAGTTATTTTTCTCATATCCTACAAAGGTAGAGGTGATGGATGGATCAATGGATTCATATACGGTTACATCGGCACCCATGTAGTTGGTTTCTTTTCTGGCAGTTCTTGCTTTTACACGCTGTTCTTCCATACATGCAGTAAAAGCTTCTTCATCTACGGTAATACCTTTTTCCATGAGAATCTCTTTGGTCAGATCCAGAGGGAATCCGTAAGTATCGTAAAGTTTGAAGGCATCTTCACCGGATAATTCTTTTTTGCCGGCTTCTTTTAGCTCTGCTTCCAGATCATTTAAGATGGATAATCCCTGGTCGATGGTCTTATTAAACTTACTTTCTTCCTGTTCCAGAACCTTAAAAATGAAATCACGTTTTTCATCTAATTCCGGATAACCATCTTTAGATCCTTCAATTACTGTCTTACTAAGCTCAGCGAGGAACTGATCTTTGATTCCGAGGATACGTCCGTGACGGGCTGCACGACGGATGATTCGACGGAGCACGTAACCGCGTCCTTCATTTGTCGGCATGATACCATCAGAAATCATGAAAGTTGCAGAACGGATATGGTCAGTGATCAGACGGATGGAAACGTCATCCTCTTCCTTTTCTTTGTATGTTTTTCCTGCCATCTCACAAACTTTATCTCTTAAAGAACGAATGGTATCAACATCAAAGATGGAATCTACATCCTGGACAACAACGGCAAGACGTTCCAGCCCCATACCGGTATCAATGTTTTTCTGATCTAATAAAGTATAATTGTTATGTCCGTCATTTTCAAACTGGGTAAATACGTTATTCCATACTTCCATGTAACGGTCGCAGTCACAGCCTACGGTACATGTCGGGCTGCCGCATCCGTATTTTTCTCCACGGTCGTAGTAGATTTCGGAACAAGGACCACAAGGGCCTGCTCCATGCTCCCAGAAGTTATCTTCTTTGCCAAACTTGAAAATACGTTCCGGTGCGATACCAATCTCGTCTCTCCAGATAGCAAATGCCTCGTCATCTTCCTCGTAAATGGAAGGGTATAAACGATCTGCATCAAGTCCTACCACTTCGGTAAGAAATTCCCAGGACCATGCGATAGCTTCATGTTTAAAATAATCTCCGAATGAGAAGTTACCAAGCATCTCAAAGAAAGTACCGTGACGAGCAGTTTTACCAACATTCTCGATATCACCGGTACGAATACATTTCTGACAAGTGGTGACTCTTCTTCGTGGTGGAATCTCCTGTCCGGTAAAATAAGGTTTGAGTGGTGCCATACCTGCATTGATCAACAAAAGACTGTTATCGTTATGCGGAACAAGCGAAAAACTCTTCATGGCAAGATGATCCTTACTCTCGAAGAACTCAAGATACATTTTTCGCAGTTCGTTCACTCCATATTTTTTCACTTTTCTATCCTCCTGTATAAATCACTTAAAGGGTGCCGATAAACAGTCTGTGTAACTGCCCGTCCAGCACCCTGAAATAACATTTTATTTCTTTGCTTTTTTATTCGTATTTGTCGAGTCATTCTCTTTTTTGCGTTTAAGTAATGCTTTTCCTGTAAATACTCCCGCAACCGCAACCGCAACAAATATAATAAATTGCACTAAGTATTGAATGAAAGCTCCGAATACTGCTGACATACAAAAGCCTCCTTTACAAAAACTGTGTCATGATTCTTTGACACTTTGGGATTATTATATCATAATCTATGAAATACTGTAAATAACTTTTTTCATAGTCACTTTACATAGTCAGTTTGTATAGTTAGTACTTAATGTCTCTGAGCCAGTTCATCGGTGATGTCTTTCCATGTCACGTCACATTCTGCCATGAGTACCATCATATGATAGAGAAAATCACAGATCTCATATTTTAACTCTTCCGCATCCGGATTTTTGGATGCAATGACAATTTCAGTTGCTTCCTCTCCTACTTTTTTCAGAATCTTATCAATTCCTTTGTCAAAAAGATAGTTGGTGTAGGAACCTTCTTTCGGATGCTCTTTCCGATCAAGAATAGTGGCAAAAACATCTTCAAAAACGGCCAGTGGATTCTTATCATTGTATTCTTTATGAATGAGATCTTTAAAGAAACAGGTGCGGTTTCCAGTGTGACATGCAGCTCCAACCTGTGCAACTTTGGCAAGAATCGTATCATTATCACAGTCTAAGGTAAGAGATTTCACATATTGATAATGTCCGGAAGTATCCCCTTTGGTCCAGAGTTCCTGACGACTCCGGCTAAAATAAGTCATTTTACCACAGGCAATTGTCTTTTCATAAGATTCTTTTGTCATATAAGCCAGCATAAGAACTTCACCGGTTTTATAATCCTGTGTAATGACCGGGATCATACCATCACTGTTTAATTTAAAATCCTCAAAAGCAATCGCACTTTCGAATGTATTGACTGGTAATTTCTGCTCTTTTAATACCTGCTTGATCTCCATGATATCCATCTTTTTCGATGTGTTTAAAATAATTCCCTGTCCCATGGTCATTTTAAGAATGTCTGCAATTACTGTCTCATCCGCTGTTTCTGCCATGATGAGAACCGGAACATCCAATTTCACTTTGAGGAAATCAGCGGTCTGGACATAAACATTGTCAGAAAAATCACCGGCAAGTACAATTCCGCCAAATCCTTCTTCTTCCACTGCCTTTCTGGCACGAATCAGACAGCTTTCCGGATCAGTGACAGGAAGATACAGATAAAGGCGATCAGCTCCAAACCGATCGGAGGCTTCTTTCACTGCATCCAGATTATCGTAACCCTCTGTTTTTACGATCACTCTTTTTGCACCGGCATAGACCATCTTTTTCACATCTTCAAACCGTTTCACTTTGGCAAACACATTTAACGGAATATCTGCATTCCGGCAGATGGATTGGATGGTTTTCACATCTTCTTCCTGTCCTTCTGCAAATGAATTCTCATCATAATAATACAACTCATCGGCTCCACAATTATCATAATAGCGGGCATTTTCTTCGATTTCCTGTTTGGTATTCCCGTACATGGCAGGAATTAGACTAATATACTTCATAATATTCCTCTTTCTGTTCTTTTTATGCTTAAAACAGACGGCGATCTATTTCTCCGTCTGTTTCCATTTCTTATATGATATTATATATTATAACGATCCTTTGGTGGATAATACATCTTGGATGCGCGGATCATACGAAGTGGCTCCATCAAGTGCTTTAGCAAAGGCTTTGAAAGCTGCTTCCATGATATGATGGTTATTGTTGCCATGAATCAGTTTCAGGTGAAGATTCATAGCTGCACTATATGAAATAGCGTAAAAGAATTCATTCACCATTTCTGTGTCAAAACTTCCAACTCTTTCCACAGTAAAAGGCAGATCACAGACAAGATATGGCCTGCCGGACAGATCAACAGCACCGAGAACCAACGTCTCATCCATCGGAAGAAAGAAATTACCAAACCGTTTGATTCCTTTTTTATCTCCCACTGCCTGGGCAATGGCCTGTCCCAAAACAATGCCGGTATCTTCTATGGTATGGTGACAGTCTACTTCCAGATCTCCATCTACCTGACAGGATAAGTCAAAAAATCCATGGCGGGCAAAACTGTTTAACATATGGTCAAAAAAACCAATTCCTGTATTCACCTGACAATTGCCATTCCCATCCAGATTCAGATCGATGACGATTTTCGTCTCACCGGTTATACGCTCCACATGAGCTTTTCTCTCAGCCATCTTATTCTTCCTCCTCAAAACGAACCGCAATAGAGTTGGCATGAGCAGTCAGTCGTTCTGCCTGTGCAAAGGTTTCGATATCATTGTGGAGAGGCTGAAGCGCTTCTCTGGAATAGTAAATAATACTGGATTTTTTAATAAAATCATCTACACTAAGAGGAGAGAAAAATTTAGCTGTTCCATTGGTAGGAAGCACATGGTTTGGTCCTGCAAAATAATCTCCCAGTGGCTCCGAACTGTAAGAACCAAGGAAAATCGCTCCTGCATTTTTGATTTTTGTCATCACTTCAAAAGGATCTTTTGTGACAACTTCCAGATGTTCGGAAGCAATGTTATTGGTGATTTCGATGGCTTCTTCCATAGTATCTGCAACGAGAATATATCCGAAATTATCCAGGGATTTGCGAATGATATCTGCTCTGGAAAGGGTCTGTAAGAATCCTTCAATCTCCTGTTCCACTTTCTTTGCCAGTTCCGGACAGGTGGTTACCAGAATTGCACTAGCAAGTTCATCATGTTCTGCCTGAGAAAGAAGGTCGGCTGCCACAAAACGAGGGTTTGCCGTCTCATCAGCAAGAACAAGAATCTCGCTCGGCCCTGCAATAGAATCAATGCTCACATGACCATATACTGCTTTTTTGGCAAGGGCCACATAAATATTGCCAGGACCGACAATCTTATCTACTTTTTCGATGGATTCTGTTCCATAGGCAAGGGCTGCAATAGCCTGAGCTCCACCGACTTTGTATACATGAGTTGCTCCTGCTTCATTGGCTGCTACCAACGTTGCCGGTGTAACTTCTCCGTTTTTGTCCGGCGGGGTCACCATAACGATCTTCTCCACACCAGCTACCTTTGCAGGAACAATATTCATAAGAACTGAGGATGGATATGCTGCTTTTCCACCCGGAACATATACGCCAACAGAAGAAAGCGGAGTCACTTTCTGTCCGAGAATGGTTCCATTCGGCTGGGAATCAAACCAGCTGTACTGTTTCTGTTTTTCGTGATAAGTGCGGATGTTTACAAGTGCTTTTCGAATGATCTCTACCAAAGAAGCATCCACTTTCTCATAGGCTGCCTGAATCTCTTCTTTAGTCACCAGTACTGTATCAGCAGTCAGATGACATTTATCAAATTGTTCGGTATATCCGAAAAGAGCTTCATCCCCTTTTTCTTTAACATCATCAAGAATAACCTGTACTTTTCCTGCGTAGGAGTCATAGTTATTCGGACTTCTTTTTAATAAATCATTTAAAATATTTTTTGTATTTTCTTTATTGACTTTTAAAGATTTCATTGATTTCCTCCTGCATTTAACTTACGCAAATCATTGATTAATTTGCGAATTCGATCCTGCTCCATTTTAAGACTTACCTGATTGACAACCATTCTGGCAGACAGCTCACAAATCTCCTCAAGAACGGTAAGACCATTGGCACGGAGAGTAGAACCGGTTTCCACGATATCAACAATCACCTCGGAAAGACCGACGATCGGAGCAAGTTCCACGGAACCGTTTAATTTAATGATTTCTACTGTCTGGAACTTTTTATTATAGAAATAATCCTTGGCGATATGAGGATATTTAGATGCCACTCGAATCAGTTCACCATGCTGTAATTTTTCTCTGGCAGATTCCGGTCCACAGACACACATCTTACATTTTCCAAAGCCAAGATCCATCATCTCGTAAAGGTTTCTTCCCTCTTCTAAAATGGTATCCTCGCCTACAACACCGATATCGGCTGCTCCGTATTCCACGTAAGTTGGAACATCTGATGCTTTAGCCAGGAAAAATTTTAATTTTAACTCTTCGTTTACAAAAATAAGCTTTCGGGTATCTTTATCCTTCATAGCCTCGCAGGTAATGCCAAGTTCCTCGAACATGGCCATAGTCTTTTTGGCAAGACGTCCCTTGGCGAGGGCAAATGTTAAATAACGCATATTAGAACTCCTTTCTGAACTCGGATAAACTGGTATTCGCTGTTTTTCCGGTTGTGAAATCGTAGATCGTAAGCTCATCTCCTGATATGGAAAAGACGCTTTGCGCTCCTTGTGAGCGGGCAAATGACACATAGTCCTCTTTTGATCTGTCGGCAGTCCGGCAAAGAAGTTCTGTCTTCACGCCACTATTTCTTAGTTCCATAGCAAAAGCAATCGCTTCTGACAAGTCTTTTTTATCATGCAACAGGACAGAATACTCAAAATCCTTCAGCGAAACACTGATCTTTTGTCTGTCAAGAGCGGAAAGCATGTCATCGACCAGAATAGTAAATCCAATTGCCGGTGCATTTTTTCCAAATTGAGTTAAAAGATTGTCATAACGACCACCTTTTCCGATGGCATCTCCGGTTCCGAAAGTGTAACCGCGGAAAATAATGCCGGTATAGTAATCATAATGATTTACCATGCCAAGATCAAAGCTGATGTATTTCTCATAACCATACTGACACACCACTTCATATACTTGTTCCAGACGATCAATCGCAGCCCTGCAACGGGGATTAATCGTAAGATTTCTGGCTTTTTCCAACATGGAGGCATCTCCATACAATTCGTTATATTCCAAAAGAATGTTACGATAACAATCTTTCATCTCAAGATCAGAAAGAAGCATCTCCATTCCCAGCGTGTTTTTATTTTCAATGTATTCATGAATCTGCGCCTTCACTTCATCGGTAGTTTCCAGTGCATCCATGATTCCGCGGTAGAATTCTGTCTGTCCGATATCCACGCGAAAATCCTGAAGACCTGCTGCCAGAAAACAATCAATCATCATGACAATTGCCTCACCATCTGCCTCCGGAGTGTCATCATTGATATGCTCTGCTCCAAGCTCTGTCTTTTCAGTGAGTTTTCCCTGATAACTACGGTTATTTAAAAAAGTATTGCCAATATAGGAAAGTCGCAGCGGAAAATCGCAATCGCTATAATACTTTGCCACACTTCTGGCAATGGAAGGAGTCATGTCAGGACGAAGAACCAATGTGTTATTATCTCTGTCAAAAAACTTGAACATCTCTCTGGAACTTACCGTTCCGGTATCACTGTTAAATATATCAAAAAACTCAAACGTAGGCGTTGCTATGTCCTGATATCCATAAAGAGCCAGAACCTGGTGAAGTTTCTGCTCTAAAGCCGTCTTTTTTTTACATTCTGAATTATATATATCACGAACACCTTCCGGTGTGTGAAGTAATTTTTCAATCATAAAAAATCCTCCAATTAATCTATGTTAAAATCATGCCAGAAACCTTTATCGCTTTATCGTGGTAGAGCAATAACGTGACACAACCATGATTATACCATTCTGGTTTATTTTGTCAAGTAAAATGTATTTTTTTCAAAACACGATAAAGCAGTCTTACTGTATCAGTAACGTAAGACTGCCTGTTTTTCATCGTTGTCAGTTAGTTTATAAAGTAAATCGAAAGTTGTTGATTACAGATTGAGGTCGTGATCGTCACAATCAAAATCATGATCTCCTTCACTGATATGGCCGGAAGCCCCATACATATCTCTTCCAACAACATTTTTCTCTTCTCTTTCTTTTTCAATCAGGTTACTGAGCATTCTTTTCACCTGTACCGGATTTTTTATATTTTCCAGATGAATAATTGGTGTGGAACGATCCTTTGTATTCATATGAATGGTTCCGGTTCCAAATAATTTCTGAGTCAAAGTTCTCGTCAAAGTAATATCTGTGATGCGATATAAAAGGCATTCATCTTCTCTGGATGATAAAAAGCCAGAATTGGTATAAATTCTTCCGTTTTCAACAGAGTATTTTGTAAAACTCAAAGGAAACCACAAATGATGCTTTCGATCCTGCCAGATTTCATCCTGACTTACCTGACGAATTTCTGCATTCTCTATATTAGCCATAATTATCCTCCTTGTATCATTTTTATATATGGAAACATTATGTTTCTCATCTGCTGATATGATAAATTTGTTCTTTATCATATCATAGTTGGGAATATTAGTCAAAAAATAATACCGTTCCTCCTTTTCTCATTTTTGACATAGAGGGAAAGCATATGGTATATTACTTAAGATTTTATAATTATGAGGAGGTATCCCTATGGCTTTTGACGGAACCGTAATCGCCAATATTGTTTATGACATGAACTGTCTTCTTACGGGAGGACGGATATATAAAATATATCAGCCCGAAGCAGATGAACTGCTTTTGGTCATCAAAAATCAAAAGGAGACACACAGACTGCTTTTGTCTGCCAGTGCCAGCCTTCCGCTTGTTTATTTCACTTCAGAAAATAAACAGAATCCTTTAACAGCACCGAATTTCTGTATGCTTTTAAGAAAGCATATCAGCAACGGACGAATTGTTGCTGTGACGCAACCAGGTATGGAACGAATTATCGAGATTTCCATTGAACATTTGAACGAATTAGGGGATTTATGTCGAAAGAAACTGGTCATTGAAATCATGGGAAAACACAGCAATATCATTTTCCTGGATGATTCCGGCATGATCATTGACAGTATTAAACACATTTCGAATCAGGTAAGTTCTGTCCGGGAAGTATTGCCGGGAAGGACTTATCTGGCACCGCCAGCAAAAGGAAAAATTTCACTTTATGACATTTCACCGGCATGGATGGAGGATACCCTTTTGACAAAAGCCTCTTCTGTTCAAAAGGCAATTTACGGAAGCATATCCGGTATCAGCCCTGTCATGGCTAATGAAATCTGCTTTCGGGCATCTATTGACGGAGATGCAGCGGTTGCATCCCTCTCTTCCTTGGAGCAAAATGCTCTTTATGGTGAGCTGGTTCGCCTGAAATCACAGATTCAAAATCATACATTTTCTCCATGTATCATTTATCAGGGAAATACTCCACTGGAATTTGCCTGTATGGATCTTACCATGTATCCGGATATGGAAACGAAACATTTCCCTTCTATTTCTAATGTACTGCAAACCTATTATGCAGAAAAGGAAGTAGTGACAAGAATTCGACAAAAATCAACGGATTTGAGAAAAATCGTGTCTAATGCTATTGAACGAACAGCCAAAAAATATGATCTTCAGCGCAAACAGCTAAAAGACACGGAGAAAAAAGATAAATATAAGATTTATGGTGAACTTCTTCACACATATGGCTATGATGTAAAACCGGGACAAAAAGAGCTTATATGTACGAATTATTATGACGGGAATGAGATTATAATTCCTCTGGATTCTCAGCTTTCTGCCATGGAAAATGCAAAGAAATATTTTGATCGTTATGGCAAACTAAAACGAACCTACGAGGCACTCCATGTTCTCGTCGAAGAAACTCATGCAGAACTTAATCATCTGGAATCCATCAGCAATTCTCTGGAAATCGCCCGGGATGAAAATGATCTGATGATGATTAAAGAAGAATTAATGGACTATAATTATATAAAACGTCACGGTCAGAATAAACGCAAAAACAAAGGCAAAAGTAAGCCTTTTCATTATATTTCTTCCGATGGATTTCATATGTATGTTGGGAAAAATAACTTCCAGAATGATGAATTGACTTTCAAATTTGCCAACGGAAAAGATATGTGGTTTCACGCAAAAAAAATGGCTGGCTCTCATGTCATTGTCAAACTGGAAACAGCTTCAGAATTACCAGATCAGACTTATGAAGAAGCTGCACGACTTGCGGCATATTATTCTAAAGGAAAAAATGCACCAAAGGTGGAAATTGATTATACAGAGCGTCGTAATCTGAAAAAGCCACCGCAGGCAAAGCCTGGATTTGTGATTTATCACACGAATTATTCCATGAATATAGAGCCGGATATTACCGGCATTCAAGAAATATAATTGAAGGCTGTTGCAATGAATGAAGCGCAGCTCCAAGTATAACAATGCGGAAATCGTTCCATTACATTTGTATGACCATGCGCGTACTTCGGTCTGAAAAGTCTTCCGTTTTCGGACACTTTCGTGTCCGTCTCTGCAAAGACTTTTCTAGCCCTTGTTCGCTGCAATGTCATAGCGCCATGTAATGGAACGGTTTCCGCTTTCTTTTGTCGGTGAAGCTGCGCTTCTATGTTAGAGCGACAATCCCAGAGGCTAATTCTTTTGTGTATTACTTCAATCTAAGAAAAAAACAACTTTTGGCATTGAGTGTGGCATAATTGCCCTATAAGCTTTCGTATAATTTCTCGTATTCTTTACAAGATGCGGTCCAGGAATAATTTTCATTCATTCCTCTCGCAACCATCGACTCCCATTCACCCTTCTCATTTTCGAAAAGACTGATGGCTTCTTCCATTGTAGCTAAAAGTGATTCACTGTTGTATTCTTCGAATCCGAATCCGGTTCCGGTATGGTATTTTTTGTTATATACTTTTACAGTATCTTTCAATCCACCGGTCAGACGGACTACAGGAACGGTTCCGTAGCGAAGAGCCATAAGCTGCGAGAGACCACATGGCTCAAAACGGGATGGCATCAGAGTTGCATCACATCCGGCATAGAGAATTTTAGCCATCTCGTCAGTATAATCAAAGTTTGCGAAAATCTTATCCGGATGTTTCTCCTTATAATAATGGAACATATCTTCATAACATTTCTCTCCACCACCAAGAATATAAAGCTGAACATTATGTTCCAGAAGCTGATCCATTACATTTCCCAGCAGATCAAATCCTTTCTGGTCAGTAAGGCGGGAAATCATACAGCAGGTAAAGGCATCATTTTTCACCGGAAGACCAGCTTTATTCTGCATAATCACCTTGTTTTTCTTCTTGCCTTTCCGGAAAGTTTTGGCATTATAATGATATTTGATATATTCGTCCTGAGAAGGGCTGTAAATCTGATAATCAATTCCGTTGACAATTCCGCATAGATCATTGGAACGGCAACGCAGCAGTTCATCCAGGCCTTCACCGTATTCCGGCTGTTTGATTTCTTCTGAATAAGTCTGACTTACAGTTGTAACTTTATCTGCAAATACAATACCGCCCTTTAACATATTTGCCGAATTATAATATTCCAATTTGTCATACGTGAACAGGTCGTCCGGTAATCCGGCAACATCTTTCAGATGATCGATGGATGTCATCCCCTGAAACTTCATGTTATGAAGGGTGAATACTGTTTTAATATTCTGATAAAATGGATCGTCACTATACATTCGTTTCAGATAGACCGGAATCAATGAAGTCTGCCAGTCATGACAGTGAATCACATCCGGTTCAAAATCCAGATAGGAAAGCATCTCAAGTACTGCTTTTGAGAAAAAGCTGAACTTCTCGATATCCAGCCACATATCAGAATATGGACTATTTCCACAGAAATAAAAATTATTTTCCAGGAAATAACATGGTACTCCTTCATATTCAAAAGACTTCACGGTTACCATCTGGTTTCTCCAACCAAGAGATACCGGCAAAGATACTACAGGCTTCATCTGTTTTTTCCATTTATCATCGATACATTCATAAGCCGGAATGGCGATCCGTACATCATAGCCTCTCGCTTTTAATTGTTTTGGCAGAGAACCAACAACAGCACCCAGGCCTCCTGTTTTGACAAATGGGGTACATTCTGCAGCAGTATAAAGTATTTTCTTCATTTCATCCTCCATTTTAAGTTATTATGCTAAAAATCCAAGATGCTCCAAAAGAATTTTTACTCCCAATAAAATAAGTACGACTCCTCCGCCTAACTCTGCATAAGATCTGCTTTTCGATCCGAACAGATTTCCTACTTTCACACCGATGGCAGACAATACAAAGGTTGTGATACCGATAAAGGTAACAGCTGGTACGATATGCACGTTCAGAAATGCGAAAGTGATTCCTGCTGCCAGCGCATCAATACTTGTGGCAACTGCCAGCGCTATCATGGTTTTCACAGAAAAAGAATCATCGAGGCTTTCGGAATCCTCTCTGGATTCTTTTATCATATTAAACCCTATGATTCCCAAGAGAAAAAACGCAATCCAATGATCAATACTCGTGATCAGGAAACGGAATCGTACTCCCAGCAAATAGCCAATCAGCGGCATAAGGGCCTGAAAGCCACCAAAATATATGCCCACAGTCAATAAATGTCTGTTTTCCACCTTTGGAACTGATAACCCCTTACAGACAGATACTGCAAATGCATCCATGGACAGACCGACGGCCATAATAAATAATTCAATAATACTCATCTTCATATTCTCCTTTATCTGGTTTTATAAAGAGTTTGAGCCGGACTTTCTTATCACAGCCACACAGGGATGAGTAAATATTTTGGCTCTTTTTCGCACAAAAAATGAGACCCACCTGTTGTGTGCAGATAAGTCTCGTCATTTAAGATAAGGCCAGGATAATTCCAGTATGTTGACCCCATCACACGTTGTGCCGACTACTCCCTTATTTTGTGTCATTTTAACATAATTTTACTGGCATTGCAATGGTTAATGCCACTGTTTTTTTATGAAACAAAATAAAGTGATGCGAAATTCGACATAATTCATCATAATAAATACTTCACGCATGCATACGATATTCTAACCGCAATTTATCAGCGATCAGCGCAATAAATTCAGAATTAGTCGGCTTTCCTTTTCCGGCACTGATGGTGTATCCGAACATGTCCTCAAGCACATCGATTTTACCCCGATTCCAGGCTACTTCAATAGCGTGGCGAATTGCCCGTTCCACACTGCTGGATGTGGTTTTGTATTTTTTTGCGATGGTCGGATAGAGAAGTTTTGTGATGTAATTGAGCAAATTCATATCGTTTACGGTCATCATGATGGCTTCTCTGATATATTGATATCCTTTGATATGTGCTGGTATGCCAATTTCCCGGATAATGTTAGTGATGTCTGCCTCCAATGTGTTCTCCGGATAAATTGCCTGTGAGGCTCTGCCTTCTTTTTTTCCGGTCTTCACTTCCAGTTTGTCCCGGATTTTTTCTCCTTCCTGCCGGATGGTCATAATCTGGAGAAGTCTTCTCGCCAGGTTGTCCATGCTGAATGGTTTCAGTATGTAATAGGAAACTCCCAATTTGCAGGCGCATTCTACCATGGATTGGTTTCCGATGGAGGAAAGAATGACAAAAGATGGTTTTTTTCGGATATTATTGTTTGCATTTATCTTTTCGATGACAGAAAATCCATCGAGTACAGGAAGAACCACGTCCAGAAGAACAATGTCAGGTTCGTTTTCTAAAATGAATTGATAGGCGTCCTGCCCGTTATCTACAGCGTTGATGAGTTTCAGATCATCTCTCGTATCGAAATAATGTTTTAATTCTTCTCTTGTCTGTTTGGAGTGATCGGCGGCCAGAATGTTTAATGTTCTTTCATTTTTCATATCGTTATTCCCTCCATAATGTTATCTTTTTCTATTTTGCAGGGGTTTATGCCAATTTGTTGAAATCAATGGCATTTTTATATTCCAGACGAATTTTATCTGCTATCAGTGCAATGAATTCGGAATTGGTCGGTTTCCCTTTTCCAGACTGGATGGTATATCCGAAAAGATCATGAATCGTGTCCATTTTACCACGGTTCCAAGCCACTTCAATGGCATGTCGGATTGCCCGTTCTACCCTGGATGGGGTTGTCTGATGCATTTTTGCGATGGTCGGATAGAGTTGTTTTGTAATGGAGTTCAGAATATCCATGTCTGACACTGACATGATAATAGAGTCTCTGAGATATTGGTATCCTTTGATATGTGCAGGAACACCAATTTCATGAATGATGTTGGTAACGATAACTTCGAGTTGATATTCCTCATCTTTTGTGGTTTGTCTCCCGTCAATGGTAATAAATTTTTTCTTTTCTTCTTTTTGGCGTCTGCCATTTTTCACCTGACGGATTTTGTTTACAAGAGCTTTCTGATCAAAAGGCTTTAATATAACGTAATGGGCACCAAGTTGTAATGCTTCTTTGGTAATCATCTCCTGTCCCATAGCGGTTAGAATGATAAAGGCGGGTTTTCTGGCGATTTCTGTATCATTTTGAATTTCCTCCAGTACTCCTAGCCCGTCCATTTTCGGCATAATAATATCTAAAAGTACAACATCCGGCTGCGTTTGTTTGATCATTGAGATTGCTGCAAGACCATCTGATGCACTCCCGACAATTGTCATATCTTTTTCATTTGAAACAATATTTTTCAGATTATGCCGGATTTTTTCATTATCATCCGCAATTGCAACATTAATGTTTGACATATAACATCCTCCTGTAAATTACAATAGATTGTAACAGTATTATACAGTTTCCTGTCATGAAAAAACAATTTCTATCCATCGCAATTGTTTATGTTATACATTATATTATGATATATTTTATAGATATATTCCATTTTTCGTAAAAAAGTTATAGTTTCTTGACTTTTCCAATTTTATGTGTTAAAGTTTTCTTAGTTTTTACGGTTAAAGAATAAAAGCGTAAAAGCGGGAAAATAAAAGAGAGAAAGGAAGATTTTATGAAAGTTATTTTATTGCTCGCATATTTTGCGATAATGATCGGAATTGGTCTTTATTGCAGAAAAAATGCAACAGATGTGAATGGATTTGTGTTGGGAGGACGTTCCGTTGGGCCATGGCTCACAGCATTTGCTTATGGTACCTCCTATTTTTCTGCCGTTGTATTCGTCGGATATGCCGGTCAGTTTGGATGGAAGTACGGTATCGCTGCTACCTGGGCGGGTATTGGTAATGCAATCATCGGTTCTCTGTTAGCCTGGGTAATCCTTGGAAGACGTACCAGAATCATGACACAGCATCTGAACTCTGCCACCATGCCACAGTTTTTTGGCGAAAGATTTAACAGTAAAGCTTTGAAGATTGCAGCTTCTGTTATCATCTTTGTTTTCCTTATTCCATATACCGCTTCTTTATATAATGGTCTGTCCCGTCTGTTTGGTATGGCATTTGATATTGATTATTCGGTATGTATTATCCTTATGGCAGTTCTCACAGCAATTTATGTTATTGCCGGCGGTTATATGGCCACAGCGATTAATGACTTTATTCAAGGTATCATCATGCTTTTTGGTATATCTACTATTATTCTTGCTGTACTCAAAAGCAAAGGCGGATTTATGGTAGCAATTGATGGTCTTGGAAGAATCACAGATGAAACTGTTTCTTCCACACCGGGAGTTTTTGCTTCATTCTTCGGGCCGGATCCACTGAATCTGATGTTTGTGGTTATTCTTACTTCTCTTGGTACATGGGGACTTCCTCAGATGGTACAAAAGTTTTATGCAATTAAAGATGAAGAATCGATCAAAAAAGGAACGATCATCTCAACCATCTTTGCTTTAGTTGTTGCAGGCGGCTGTTATTTCCTCGGTGGTTTCGGACGTCTTTTTTCTGATCAGATTGATGTGGTTGCCAACGGTTATGACTCTGTCATTCCAACCATGCTTCAGAATCTCAGCCCGATTCTCATTGCACTTGTTGTTATCCTGGTTTTGTCTGCATCTATGTCAACTTTATCTTCTCTGGTTATCGCTTCCAGTTCAACACTGACCATCGATTTCCTGAAAGATAACTTTATCAAAGATATGAGTGATAAAAAACAAGTACTCTCTATCCGTATTCTGGTAGTGGTATTTATTGCAATCTCTGCGATTATTGCACTGGTTCAATATAAAAGTTCCGTAACCTTTATCGCACAGCTTATGGGGATTTCCTGGGGTGCTCTTGCCGGTGCTTTCCTGGCTCCATTCCTCTATTCTTTGTACTGGAAAGGCACAACGAAGATTGCTTGTTGGGTATCTTTTGTATTTGGTGTTGGACTAATGTTGCTCGATATGCTTGCACCGGCTTGCCTTCCTGAAATCATGCAGTCTCCGATAAACTGTGGTGCAATCGCCATGCTCGCAGGTCTTGTAATCGTTCCTGTGGTTAGTCTTATCACACCAAAGCCAAATAAGGCTCTTGTGGATGAAACTTTCGCATGTTATGACAAGACTAATGTTGTGGCACAAAAAACAGCTCTGGGAAAATAGATAATAAACAAAGAAGGGGGCTGTCGCAACAAAAACAGCTTCTGCCCTATGGCAGGGATTCATGCATTGCATGGAATCGCTGCCATATTTTTATGAAAAAAGCGTGGTACCTATGGCATGAATCGCAGACGACTTGCGTTTTGCTACTCAACTTTCGAACGTTTATGGAAACGCCATTCGCGCTAAACTCGCTACCGCTCAGACAACGCGCTCGG
>JAQYIU010000012.1 GCA_028721415.1 Lachnospiraceae bacterium
TTTTATTCCATCATGAAACAGAATCCGGCTCCGATTTCCGGAACTGATTTATTGAACACCATGGTGGGAACTACTTTCAATTTTGAGAGGGAAACCATTCCGGCACAGATGGAAGCATTAGTTGAAAAAATTAAGGCAGAAGGAAAAGTTACAGAGAAAAAACCGCGAATCCTTATCACGGGTTGTCCGATGGGTGGAGCAACCATGAAGGTTGTCAAAGCCATCGAAGAAAATGGAGCAACCGTTGTCTGTTATGAAAACTGTTCCGGTGCCAAAGCCATTGAAGAAAATGTGGATGAATCCATTCCGGATGTATATGAAGCATTGGCGAGAAAATACATGAACATTGGATGTTCCTGTATGTCTCCGAACGATAACCGGATTAAATTACTTGACCGTATGATTGATGAATATTCTGTAGATGGAGTGATTGATGTAGAACTTCAGGCTTGCCATACTTATGCCGTGGAAACCCTTCGCATCAAACGCTTTGTAAATGAAGAGAAGCATATTCCGTATATGAGTCTGGAAACGGATTATTCCCAGGCGGATGTGGGACAGCTTACTACAAGAATTGCCGCATTTATTGAAATGCTTTAGATAGAACCTTGTTGTCATATGAGTTCCAGAATTATTAAGTAATATACGGAGATAAAAAATGTATTATGTTGGTATAGATATCGGTTCCACAGCATCAAAGGTGTATGTGATCGGAGAGAAAGGAATATATTTTGTACTTCCCACAGGATGGAGCAGTAAGGAAACGGCCAGCCTGATTAAAGAAAAACTATATGTAGAAGGTATTGATGTATGTTCCGATGATACGATTGTTACGGCGACTGGTTATGGCAGGGTGGCAGTGGATTATGCCGATTATGTGATTACGGAAATCACTTGTCACGGACGAGGTGGAAGAGAGCTCTTTGGAGGAGACTGTCTCATTGTAGATGTGGGTGGTCAGGATACCAAAGTGATTCTGATTGAGAACGGAATGGTGACAGATTTTCTTATGAATGACAAATGCTCAGCCGGAACCGGAAAATTTCTGGAAGTTATGGCAAATCGTCTGGGGGTTTCTCTGGAAGAACTGTTTGCTATGGCAGAGAAGGGAAAAGTTCTTCCAATCAGTTCTCTTTGTACTGTGTTTGCAGAATCTGAGGTTATCAGCTATATTGGAGAAGGACAGCCGCGAGAAAATATCGCAGCAGGAGTGGTGGATTCTGTGGCTAACAAGGTTGCACAGCTCTGTCGGAAAAAGCCGATTGGTGAGCAGGTAGTGCTTACCGGTGGACTAAGCTTCAGTTCATATTTTACAAAAATTCTGGGACAAAAAATTGGTGCCCGGATTGAGGCGAGAGAGATGGGACGATATGCCGGGGCTTATGGAGCCGCCTTACTTGGACGGGAGAAATATAAGAAGAAACAATAATATTTATACAAAAACCATTCGAGGACATATTATATAAATGTAACCGAATGGTTTTTTGTTTTACAAAGATTTTACATAAATACCTTTCTGAGATGACATTTTCATATTATAATAGTGTCGGAGATAAATGATAATTTATTCTCATAAACGGAGGATAGAGGCATATGATAAAGTTGATGTCGCGCAGGCGACCCAACAGAGAGGAAGAATTCAGTCTGAAGGACTCTATTTTAGACTGGATGATTCAGCGTCTTGAAAAAATGAAACGTAATTATAATAATGACGAGGAAGGGAATACGAGGATGAAGAAAGAAAAGAAAGCAAAAAAAGCTCAGATTCCATATATGATGAACCGGGAATTATCTTGGCTGAAATTTAATGAAAGAGTATTGAATGAGGCGGGGAATCCCAGAGTTCCTCTGGCAGAACGTCTGACTTTCATCTCAATCTACCAGTCCAACCTGGATGAATTTTACAGAGTAAGAGTTGGTACTCTGATGGATCAGATGGAGTCTTCCGAAGAGGTTCGGGAAAATAAGACCAATATGACCAGTGAAGAGCAGGTGAAAGCGATTCTGAAGGCTACCAGAGATCTGGATCAGAAAAAAGATGCCGTATATGAACAGCTTATGGGCGAACTGGAGCCAAAAGGAATTCGTCTGATCAATTTCCGCAAATTATCTGCGGAAGAAGGTAAACTTCTGGAAGTTTATTTTGATCATGAAATTGCCCCATATTTGTCGGCAAATATTGTGAGTAAACAGCAGCCGTTCCCATTTCTTAAAAATAAAGATATTTATGCAGTGGCATTGCTGGCAACTAAAGGAGGAAAGACGAAGACTGCGATTATTCCATGTAGCAATAATGTATTTAAACGATTGATTGACATCCCGACAAGAAAAGGAACCTTTATGCTTTCTGAAGAGCTGATTTTGCATTTCCTTCCAAAAATGTTTAAAAACTATGAAGTGAAAGAAAAATCATTGCTTCGAGTGACAAGAAATGCAGATATTGATACAGAAACTATTTATGACGAAGATCTTGATTATAGAGATGCTATGGAAAATCTTATCAAACAGAGAAAGCGAATGAGTCCGGTCAGAATCGAATTTACCAGGGAGCTCAATAAAAAACTCGTTCGTTCTTTATGCAAGGAAATCAAAGTGGAGAAAGATCATGTGTTTATGTCCAAGGTTCCACTGGATATGTCCTTTGTTTTCAGTATCCAGAGCTATCTGAAAAATACCAGTCAGGAAGATCTTTTCTATCAGAGACGCACACCGAGAATGACGCCGGAACTGGATGCAAAATTGCCATTGATTCCACAGATTATGAAAAAGGATGTCCTGTTGTCCTATCCATTTGAAAATATCAAATCTTTTATCAGTCTTCTTGATGAAGCGGCAAAAGATGATACGGTTGTATCCATCAAGATGACCTTATATCGTCTGGCATACAAGAGTCAGATTGTAGATGCCCTGGTGGAAGCTGCGGAAAATGGAAAAGAAGTCGTTGTATTAGTGGAACTTCGTGCCCGTTTTGATGAGGAAAGTAACATCGAATATTCCAGAAAACTGGAAGATGCAGGATGTCGGGTAATCTATGGATTGAATGGATATAAAGTCCATTCCAAACTTTGTCTCATTTCCAGAAAGACAGAAGAGGGAGTATCCTATATTACGCAGATTGGAACCGGTAACTATAACGAAAAAACATCCACATTATATACTGATTTGTCTTTGATCACAGGAAATCAGGAAATTGGAAAAGAAGCGGCGGAAGTATTTGCTGCACTTTTACGAGGAGAAACTGTGGAGACATCAAACAAGCTTCTGGTGGCACCAAAATGTCTGCAGAACAGAGTTCTGGACATGATCGATGAAGAAATTGCTCATGCAAGACAGGGAGAAGAAGCCTATGTCGGAGTGAAAATCAATTCACTGACAGACAAGGTTATTATTGACAAATTAATCGAAGCATCCCAGGCGGGTGTTAAGATTGAGATGATCGTTCGTGGAATCTGTTGTCTGATTCCGGGAGTAGATAGATATACGGAGAACATAAAAGTAGTAAGCATCGTGGGACGATATCTGGAGCATTCAAGAATTTATCGTTTTGGAACAAAAGAACGGGAGAAAGTTTATATTGCATCCGCAGATTTTATGACCCGAAACACGGTAAAACGTGTGGAAGTTGCAGCACCGATTCTGGATGAGAGATTGAGAGAACGTCTGGACTGGATGTTTGATACGATGATGAATGATGATGAGAAAGGGAAACTTCTGACGGCGAAAGGTAAGTATGTTGATAGGAGCCTGAATGAGGAGAAGGTGAATTCTCAGGAGGTATTTTACGCAAAAGCCTATGCTAACGCAGAGAAATAATGTGGGGACAGACGCCGACAGGGCGTGTAGGGTAGTTTTTTTACCCCACCTCCCACGGACGAATGTAGTATGATACGAAACAAGTTCCGTACCATTATATAAAGACATGCATGAAATCAAACCCTGTCAAGCAGGCTTTGATTTCGGCATTATTTCTGCTGTGTGCCACAGCCTTCGGAAACAAAAACAGCGTTTGGTATTGGGTGTGGCATACATGGCAGGGAATCATGCAATGCATGAATCTCTGCCATAGGATTAGGAGCTGTTTTTATTGCGCCAGCCCCGATTTAATACAAAAAATTCTTGCACAGATATCCTTCTCTGACGCCGTATTTGGATACCTGGATCTGTGTGCAGTGGGTTTTCTTGATGATTTCGTTCATGATGAGGATGCCTGGAATGATGGTGTGTATGCGGTCCGGACATAGTTTTAATACATAGTTTTTCACGGTGTCGTCTTTTTCCACCAACATTTTTTCTATCGTATCGAATTCATCCAGTGTGATAATCGTATTCTCTTTTTTCTTCTTAAAATGATAATTTACAATTTTCAGGACTGCACGTACGGTTCCTCCGATGCAGCATACCTGCTCTGTTTTTCCTTTTGGAAAGTCAATATTTTTGAATGTATCGGAAACGATATTCTGAATCGATTTTAATTCTTTTTTGTTTGGCCAGAATTTGGATACGGTTTTTGTGTATAGATTGAGAGAACCGATACCGAGACTCTGTGCTTTTTTGACATTTCCTTTTTTGATTTCCACGATTTCGGTGCTTCCGCCGCCGATGTCAAAAAGAATCCCCTGATTAAAATCTGTTGCATGTAAAGCCCCATAATAACCAAGTCTGCCTTCTTCCTGCCCGTCTATGACATCGATGGAAAGTCCGGTACGGCGGCGAATGATTTCAATGGTTTCTTCTGTATTTTTGATGTTGCGCAGAGAAGCAGTGGCAAATGGATACATGGTATCAATCCCCAGCTGTTTGAGAAGAAATTGAAAATCAAGGAGAACGGCGCAGGCCTGATTGATGCCGTCGGGTGTCATAATGCCATTTTCCACATAGCCGGCGAGCCCTGCCATGACTTTTTTTGTAAAAAGAGTTTCAAAGTTTCCGTTTTCCAGCGTGTTGAAAACACAAAGGCGTATGGTATTGGAACCGAGATCGGTAATTGCATATTTCATAAAATGTATTTCCTTTCCTGATATATTTTTGAGATGGATTATAGCAGGCCAATGTAAAATCTGTGTTGTACAGCAAGAAAACTGTGTAAAATTGTTGCCGTTTTATTTTTGTGCATAGTCACAGAGATAAAAAATTTACTTGGATTTTTCATAAAATAACAGATAGATTTTTCAAAAAATGATTATACTAAAGAAAAATGCAAAGAGGAAAGAGGGTTGATAAAAGAGTGAGAGAAAATAATAAGGAAATGCTTCTATTAGAAGAGGACAATGCTCTGGCGGAAGAAATCAGGCATCAGATGGAAGAGCAGAGTCTGAGGGAACTTTATACGGAAATCATATGGGATCTTATTGGAGAAATCAATGAGATCAATGACAGATTATCAAGGAAATGTAATCGTCCGATTATGGACAATATTACATGGAGGATAAAGACACCGGAAAGTATTGTAAAAAAATTAAAACGGAAAGGGCAGGATATATCATTGGAATGTGCAAAACATGTTTTAAATGATATGGCAGGAATCCGGGTCATCTGCTCTTTTCAGGATGATGTTTATCGAATGGCAAAAGCCATCAAGAAGATGCCGGGATTTCATCTGGTAAAGGAAAAGAATTATATTGCTCATCCCAAAGAAAGCGGGTATCGTAGCATTCATTTAATAGGAAAGGTTCCGGCAGAAGATGAAAATGTAACAGTAGAAATTCAAATTCGTTCTGTGGCAATGAATTACTGGGCGATACTGGATCACCAGCTCTGCTATAAAAATGAGAAAAAAGAGGTAGAGAAAATCCGTAAAGAATTGCGCTCCTATGCAATTGCCATTGAAAAAATTGATAAAAAGTTTTTAAAGCTGAGAAAGCGGATAGAAAAATTATAAGGGACCTGAAGAAGAAATCCTGGAAAGGATGATTCGTCAGATCCTTTTTCTTTATCTAAGCTATCTGAAGAGCTCTCACAGAAACTTCTCGCCGATTTTACATAACAAAGGTTTTGAACTTTACAAAAGAAGTCTAATCTAAGGTGGAAGCAAAAGAAAGGCTTTAAAAACATAGAAAAGAATGAAAAGGAAGGAATATTGTTATGAGAAAATTTTTTGGTACAGCATTAGTAGCAGCATTATCAGTAGCTTGCCTCGCAGGATGTGGCAGCAATCAGGCAGCAGAAGGAAATTCAGCAGCAGGTGATTCCTCCGCAGCAATTTCCGTTTTATCAAGAGAAGACGGATCTGGTACAAGAGGAGCATTTATTGAACTGTTTGGTATCGAAGAAAAAGATGAAAACGGAGAAAAAATTGATATGACAACACCGGATGCCAGCATTACAAACAGCACATCCGTTATGATGTCCGGTGTGGCAAATGACGTGAATGCCATCGGTTATATCTCTCTTGGTTCTTTAAATGACACAGTAAAAGCATTGAGCATTGATGGTGCAGAAGCATCTGTAGAAAATGTAGAAAACGGTACATACGGAATCGTAAGACCATTTAATGTAGTCGTAAAAGAAGATTCTCTGACACCAGTTGGAAAAGACTTCCTTAACTATATCATGAGTGCAGACGGTCAGGCAGTTGTTACAGATAACGGATACATCGCAGTTTCCGATGAAGCTTATACATCCGATCAGTCTCAGGGTAAAATTGTTGTAGGTGGTTCTTCTTCCGTATCTCCGGTTATGGAAAAATTAATTGAAGCTTACAGTGCAGTAAATCCGAACGCAGAAGTGGAACTTCAGACAACAGATAGTACAACAGGTGTTTCTTCTACAGTAGAAGGTACTTATGATATCGGTATGGCATCCAGAGACTTAAAAGACGATGAAGCAAGCCAGGGTGTGACAAGCACCATGATTGCTCAGGATGGTATTGCAGTCATCGTAAATAACGATAATGCAGTAGATGAATTAACTTCCGACCAGGTTAAGAGCGTCTTCACCGGTGAGACAACAAGCTGGGGAGATTTTGCACAATAAGGAGCGATAACACATGGCAAAATATAAAGAAAAAATAATGGAAATTGTTTTCCTCCTCGCCGCCTGTGTTTCAATTCTCGCTGTCGCATTGATTTGCGTATTCTTATTTGCCAATGGCGTTCCGGCTATGAAGGAAATCGGCTTTGCCGATTTCCTTCTGGGAACAGAGTGGCGTCCGGGAAATGATATTTATGGCATTTTCCCGATGATCGTGGGAAGCATCTATGTTACAGCAGGAGCAATCATCATTGGAGTGCCAATAGGATTGCTCACCGCCGTATTTATGGCAAGATATTGTCCGGCTCGTATTTATAAGATTGTAAAGCCGGCCGTAGAACTTCTGGCAGGAATCCCATCTGTTGTCTATGGTTTCTTTGGTATGGTAGTAATCGTTCCGTTCATCAGAAGTTCGGTAGGAGGAAACGGAAGCAGTATTTTATCCGCCTCCATCCTTCTTGGTATGATGATACTGCCGACGATCATCAGCCAGTCTGAGGCGTCTATCCGGGCGGTGCCAAACAGCTATTATGAAGGTTCTCTGGCTTTGGGAGCGACCCATGAGAGAAGCGTGTTCTGCTCCATTCTTCCTTCAGCAAAATCAGGAATTCTGGCAGGTATTATTCTCGGCGTCGGAAGAGCCATCGGTGAGACCATGGCGGTGATCATGGTAGCCGGTAATCAGGCAAGAATGCCTCAGGGTATTTTACAGGGTGTCCGTACCTTAACTGCAAATATCGTTATTGAGATGGGATATGCGGAAGGTCTTCACAGAGAGGCACTGATTGCAACCGGTGTTGTCCTCTTTGCATTTATTCTTATCATTAACCTGTCATTTTCCGTTGTGAAAATGTGCGGAGAAAGGAAGTAGCGGATGGCTGTATTAAATCAGGTTGAAAATATCGAAAATGTTGAAAATATAAATGAAATCATTCCGGGAAAAAAGGAAGCGATTAATTCTCAATCATTAAAAGACAAAATGCTTTCTTACAAAAGAACCCCGGGTTCCCTTCTCGTAATGCTTCTTGTCATGTTGGCATCTGGCATCACGATCGTAGCGTTAGCTTTTCTTCTTGGATATATTCTGGTAAATGGAGTTCCTTATCTGACAGCAGATTTATTTTCCTGGACTTACACTTCCGATAACGTATCGGTTGTGCCCGCAATGATCAATACGGTGATTATGACTGCGATTTCTCTCCTTTTTGCAGTACCGTTCGGAATAGGTTCCGCAGTATACCTTGTGGAATATGCGAAAAAAGGAAATAAACTGGTAAAAGTTATTCGGGTTACAGCGGAAACTCTTACCGGAATTCCATCCATTGTATATGGTTTGTTTGGTATGTTATTTTTCGTCACCGCCCTTCATTGGAAGTTTTCTATTTTAGCAGGTGGATGCACATTGGCGATCATGGTACTCCCGGTTATTTTAAGAACGACAGAAGAAGCGCTGATGGCAGTGCCTGATTCTTACCGGGAAGGAAGTTTCGGTCTGGGCGCCGGAAAACTGCGTACCATATTTAAAATTATCCTCCCGGCGGCGGTTCCCGGTATCTTATCCGGTATCATTTTGGCAACCGGAAGAATTGTCGGAGAAACCGCTGCATTAATTTATACCGCTGGAACGGTTGCAGCAATTCCAAAAGATTTGTTCTCTTCAGGAAGAACCCTGGCAGTTCACATGTATGTATTGTCCAACGAGGGCTTACATGTAAACCAGGCATATGCGACAGCTGTTGTTTTGTTGATATTAGTAATCCTGATCAATGCATTATCTTCTTTCCTGGCAAAGAAGATTCAGAAGGTATGATCAGATAAAAGAAAAGGAGTACAAGGTTGAATAATACAAAAATGATGATTGAAGATCTGGATTTATATTATGGCCAGTTTCATGCGCTGAAAGATATTAACTTAAAAATTCAGGCCAATGAAATTACCGCCTTTATCGGACCATCCGGATGCGGAAAATCGACATTGTTAAAATCATTAAATAGAATGAATGATCTTGTAGAAGGCTGCAAGATTACAGGAAATGTGAGACTGGACGGGGATGACATTTACAGAAACATGGATGTGAACGTACTTCGAAAAAGAGTGGGCATGGTGTTCCAGAAACCAAATCCATTTCCAATGAGCGTTTATGATAACGTGGCATATGGTCCGAGAACCCACGGGATTCGTTCAAAAGCAAAACTGGATGAGATTGTAGAAGAATCCTTAAGAAAAGCAGCAATCTGGGATGAACTGAAAGACAGACTGAAAAAAAGTGCTCTGGGATTATCAGGTGGACAGCAGCAGAGACTTTGTATTGCAAGAGCTCTGGCAGTGCAGCCGGAAGTTCTCCTGATGGATGAGCCCACATCAGCCCTTGACCCAATCTCCACGATTAAGATTGAAGAGCTTGCCATGGAACTGAAAAAAGATTACACCATTGTTATGGTAACTCACAATATGCAGCAGGCTACCCGTGTTTCTGATAAAACAGTCTTCTTCCTTCTGGGAGAAATCATAGAAACCGGTGTGACCGAAGAATTATTCTCCATGCCGAAGGACAAAAGGACAGAGGACTATATCACAGGGAGGTTTGGTTAAATTATGCGTATTCATTTTGATGAACAGCTGGACAGACTCAATGAAGAAATCATAAATATGGGAACCCTTATTCAGCAGGCAATCGGGATGGCAGTAGAAGCGTTGATAAAACGGGATGTGGAAAAAGCAAAACAGACCATGGATTTCGATGCAGAGATCGATCACCAGGAAAAAATCATCGAAAATCTTTGTCTGAAACTCCTGTTACAGCAGCAGCCTGTGGCAAGAGACCTCCGTGTTATCTCCGCAGCCCTGAAAATGATTACCGACATGGAACGAATCGGAGATCACGCATCGGATATTTCCGAACTGGCAATCCAGTTGGCGGATTTGCCTCCTGTCGAACAGCTTCCTGATGTGGAAGCCATGGCAAAAGAAACCATGGTTATGCTGATTCAGGGATTGGAAGCATATGTGGAGCGTAATTACGAGAAGGCAGAAAAAGTCATTGTCCATGATGATGTCATTGATGATCTGTTCGACAGAGTGAAACAGGAACTCATCGAGATCATTCAAAAAAATTCTGATTTTGCCGGACAGGCAGCCGATCTTCTCATGGTGGCAAAATATTTCGAGCGAATCGGCGACCATGCCACAAACATCGCTGAATGGGTAATTTTCTCCATCACCGGCAAACATGAATAAAAATACTAACTTTACATAAAATTTACATAAAACTCTCTTTGTATTTTACATAGATATGATAGCTTATTTACATAAGATACATATTATCCATGCATTTGAATATCATTAGGTAGAAAGTGCATCATATGTGCAAAATACGAAGGAGAGTTATTATGGATTTTTTTGGTGTATTGACTATGGTAGGAGGTCTTGCTCTTTTCCTTTATGGAATGGATGCCATGGGGCAGGGTCTGTCTAAGTTGTCTGGGGGGCGTATGGAGCGTCTGCTCGAGAAGCTGACGTCAAAGAGAATTATGGCTGTATTACTGGGAGCCGGTGTGACTGCGGTCATTCAGTCTTCTTCAGCAACTACGGTTATGGTAGTCGGATTTGTCAATTCCGGTATCATGAAATTATCCCAGGCAATCGGAATTATTATGGGTGCCAATGTTGGTACCACAATCACTTCCTGGTTGCTCAGCCTGACAGGCATCAAGGGCGGCAATTTCTTTCTGACTTTATTAAAACCATCCTCATTTTCCCCGATTCTTGCCGTGATTGGTGTCATTTTTATCATGTTCACAAAGGATGATAAGAAAAAAGA
>JAQYIU010000013.1 GCA_028721415.1 Lachnospiraceae bacterium
ATGGAAACCAATATGCCTCTTTGCGCTTACAATGTCAGCGGAGAATATTCTATGGTGAAGGCAGCGGCAGCCAATGGATGGATTGATGAGAAGAAGATTGTCATGGAAAATATGATCGGCATGAAACGTGCCGGCGCCCAGATGATTATCACCTATCATGCACTGGATGTGGCAAAATGGATTAAGGAAGAACAATAGAAATAAACGCCCGGACAGACGTTGATAAACAGACGCCGACCGGCATTGCCCGTCATCAGGCAGGATATGGACATCTTTTGTGCAAGCACAAGATGTCCCATATACCTGCCTTTTTCCATGCCATGCCTTCCACCAGGAAATATTGATTGTCCGTGCTCACAGTCGGTGAAGAAAACTCCATAACCCGCATAAAGGTCGGCTGGGGATGAAAGTCGGGGATTAAAAACACAATTTTGCAAAAATTTCCTTAAACTTATTGAAAAAATTTATCATTTAGAATATACTAACATTGATTAAATAGTGCTAACTTGTGTTTGGTATATAGATAATATGAAACATACAATAAAGGAGGTTTCTGTAATGACTTTAGCAAATTTACCGATTGGAAAAGAAGCTGAAATAAAAGCCGTTGGCGGTGAGGGAAGTCTTAGATGTCGTTTTCTGGATATGGGGCTAATTCCCAAGACGAAGGTGAAAGTGTTGAAGGTGGCTCCGATGGGAGATCCGATCCAGATTCATCTGAGAGGATATGATATGACCATCCGAAAAGAGGATGCGGCGAAGATTGATCTGGTTTAGAATAGCAGGTTGTCCACTATAACGGGCTTGGGCAGCAATTTTGGCATTAGAAATTGGAAAGAGGGAAGAAACATGATATTTGCTTTGATTGGCAATCAGAATTGTGGAAAGACAACATTGTTTAACCAGCTCACAGGCTCCAATCAGCATGTGGGTAATTTTCCGGGTGTGACCGTTGACCAGAAGATGGGAAAGGTGAGAAGTAATGTAGGTGCGGAAGGAACTGTGGTGGATCTTCCGGGAATTTATTCGCTGAGACCTTATACCAGTGAGGAGATTGTGACGAGAGATTTCCTGCTCAATGAAAAACCCGATGGCATCATCAATATTATTGATGCAACGAACATAGAGAGAAATTTATATTTAACCTTACAGTTGATTGATTTACATATACCGATGGTGCTGGCTCTCAATATGATGGACGAGGTCAGAAATAATGGCGGCTCCATCAATGTGAAAAAGATGGAGGAAGCTCTGGGTATACCGATCGTTCCAATCAGCGCCATTAAAAATGAAGGTGTGGAGGAGCTGATTCATAAGACATTTAAGGTGGCGGCAAAGAAGATTCAGCCAAAGGTTTACGATTTTTGTGAGCCGGGGCCGATTCACCGCTGTATCCATGGTATGTACCATCAGGTGGAAGACCATGCAAAGAACTGTGGCATCAATCCAAGATTTGCGGCCATGAAACTCATTGAGGGTGACGAGGATATCATTAAGAGACTGAAGTTATCGGATAATGAGCTGGAGATGATGGAGCACAGCATTGTGGAGATGGAGCATGACAGCGGGCTGGACAGAAATGCTGCCATTGCGGACATGCGTTATGCGTTTATTGAGAAAACCTGTGAGAAAGCTGTGGTGAAATGTCAGGAAAGTAAGGAATATCTGCGAAGTCTGAAGATTGACAGTGTGCTTACGAACCGTTTTCTGGCACTTCCGGTATTTGCCGCAATCATGATTTTCATTTTCTGGATGACATTTGGAAGTGTGGGAGCCTTTTTAAGTGATTATCTGAGTGAAGGAATCGACAGGCTCACTGCCTGGGTAGATTATGGCCTGACGATTTACGGAATTAATCCGGTGGTGAAAAGTCTGATCGTTGACGGTGTTTTTGCCGGAGTGGGAAGTGTGGTAGGTTTTCTTCCGATTATCCTGGTGCTGTTTTTCTTCCTGTCTATTCTGGAAGATTCCGGATACATGGCAAGAATTGCCTTTGTGATGGACACACTCCTGCGAAAAATCGGACTTTCCGGCCGCAGTTTTGTGCCGATGCTCATCGGTTTTGGATGTTCGGTTCCTGCCGTAATGGCGAGCAGAACCTTATATTCAGAAAGAGACCGGAATATGACCATCATGCTGGTGCCATATATCAGTTGTTCTGCCAAAATTCCGATTTATACGGTATTTACAGCTGCCTTTTTCCCGGATTACGGAGTGCTGGTTATGACACTGCTGTATTTTGGTGGAATCTTCACAGGAATTCTCATGGCATTGTTATTTAAAAAAATACTTTTTAGAGGAAAACCGATGCCATTTGTCATGGAATTGCCAAATTACCGTTTCCCATCCCTGAAAAGTGTTTTACTTCTCATGTGGGAAAAGGCGAGAGACTTTCTGGAGAGAGCATTTACGATCATTTTTATGGCAACGATTATCATATGGTTTCTTCAGACCTTTGATACCCGTTTAAATGTAGTTACAAACAGTGCCGACAGCCTTCTGGCGATGCTCGGACAGTGGATTGCACCGATATTTGGCCCGCTCGGTTTCTCCGACTGGCGGATTTCCACGGCTCTGGTGACCGGAATTACAGCAAAAGAAGCGGTCGTATCTACGTTAAGTGTTCTGCTGGCAACCAGCGCAACACAGGTGTCCGGAGCGCTGAATAGTTTATTTACCCCATTATCTGCAGTCAGCTTTCTGGTATTTACTCTGCTCTACACGCCATGTGTGGCAGCCATTGCTTCCATCCGAAGAGAGATGAATTCCACGGTACGTACCGTTTTCGTTGTGGTAATGCAGTGTGTTGTGGCTTGGATCATGGCTGCAATTGTATACCAGATTGGGGGATTATTCTTTTAATGAGAGGATGATGATATGACAATGAAAGATTATATTGTGCTGGCAATCCTTTTATTCTGGGTATGCGCAGCGTTGCTTCATATGAGAAAATGCAAAAAAAATGGAAAATGTATTGGCTGTGGCGGGGACTGCTCCCGTTGTGGCAGCCATTGTCAGTTAGATGGAGCAAACCGTTAAATATTAAGATTATATGAATTTCCTGGAATGATATTTACTTCTCTTAATAGATAAGCTACAATGAACTCGTTATGAAACAAAAGAGGAGGGGATAAGCATGACGGTAATGTACTGGTTACTGGCTGCAGCTGCATTTCTTGTCCTTGAGATGCTGACGATGGGTCTGACGAGTATCTGGTTTGCCGGAGGCGCTCTGGTGGGAGCTGTCGTTGCAAGGATGGGGTTGTCGCTGGGGATTCAGGTTGCTGCATTTGTTGTGGTATCCATTGTATTACTGATGCTGACGAGACCGCTTGCCGGAAAGTATCTCAACAGCCGCACGGTGAAGACTAATGCAGACAGCCTTGTGGGTGAGGCCTGTGTGGTGACGCAGACCATCGATAATCTGAAAGCACAGGGACAGGTTCTGATCAGAGGGCAGGTCTGGACAGCAAGAAGTACGAAAGAAGATCTGGTGATACCAGAAGATTCCCGAGTGAAAGTAATAGAGATATCCGGGGTGAAGCTAATGGTGGAGCCCGTATCGGAATAAGGAGGAAGTAATATGGCAATAGGAAGTTTGATTTTTGGAATCATCGTAGTCTTTATTGTGGTTTATGTAATTTTATCCTGTGTGCGTATCGTACCGCAGGCACAGGCATATGTTATTGAGCGTCTGGGTGCCTATAACGGAACCTGGTCGGTGGGACTGCATTTTAAGATTCCGTTTATTGACCGCGTGGCAAGAAAGGTTCTTCTTAAAGAACAGGTTGTTGACTTTGCACCGCAGCCGGTTATCACAAAAGATAACGTAACCATGCGGATTGATACGGTGGTATATTATCAGATCACGGATCCAAAGCTTTATGCCTATGGTGTGGATAATCCGATTATGGCGATCGAGAATCTGACTGCTACCACTCTTCGTAACATCATTGGTGATCTGGAACTGGATTCTACGCTCACATCCCGTGAGACCATCAATACCAAGATGCGTGCCACTTTGGATGAGGCAACGGATCCATGGGGTATTAAGGTGAACCGTGTGGAACTGAAAAATATTATTCCGCCGGCAGAGATTCAGAATGCCATGGAGAAACAGATGAAGGCGGAGCGTGAGCGAAGAGAAGCGATTCTTCGTGCTGAAGGTGAGAAGAAGTCTTCTGTCCTGATTGCAGAAGGACATAAAGCGTCTATGATTCTGGAAGCGGAGGCAGAGAAAGAGTCTGCGATTCTTCGTGCAGAGGCCAAAAAAGAAGCGACCATCCGTGAGGCAGAAGGTCAGGCAGAAGCCATCCGTAAAGTGCAGGAGGCAACTGCGGCAGGTCTTCGTGCCATCAAGGAAGCCGGAGCAGACGAGGCAGTGATTAAGCTAAAATCCCTGGAGGCATTTGAAAAAGCCGCTGACGGAAAGGCTACCAAGATCATTGTTCCTTCCGAGATTCAGGGACTGGCAGGTCTGGTTTCTTCTATTAAAGAAGTGGCAGTAGATCCGAAAGATCAGGCAGAATAGACTGGGATAATGTTACAGAATGATTATTCCGAAAGATACAAAAGAAATATATGAGAGAGGGGGGACTTTCTGAGAGTCCCTCCTTTCGATTGTTACAGGAGAGGTGTGAATATTGAACAAAACGAAGAGCGGGCATAGGAAATCATATTTCTGGCTGGTCTATCCCGTTTTTATCCTGAAGATGTTTTTATTTTACTGGCAGACAGATATGCTGGATATGATGTCGGTTTATGAAGCCCCTTTGCTTACCGTATTTTTTTTGATCGTCGTTTTTGAAGTATGTTCGATCGGAAGAGGGAAGGGAAGCAGGTATGCTTTTTATCTTATTTATACGGTAATCACGATTCTGATGTTTGCAGATGCAGCTTACAGCAGTTATTTTGGAAAATATATTTCGGTCAATCAGATTTATCAGATTGCAAGCCTGGGTCAGATTGCCGGTGACGGTAATGTGATCGGTGCATCCGTCAGTCCGGGCTGCCTTTTGACTCTGGTGGATTATCCGATGGTGATTTTCCTTTATAAGAGAAGAATGAGAGAGAAAAAACCGCTGCTTTCCCTGGAGATGAAACAATTTGTGCTCCGCCTTGGAAGTGCGGTGGCAGTGATCGTTGCTGCAGTCTGTCTGTGGTTTTATTATGGGTGTAACCCACAGAACCTTCGCTCGGTGCAGAAGGTCAATCATATCGAATTTTTTACCTATCATACCAATGATATCCTTGTCAATGTCATTGGGAAGCTGCAAAGAAAAAATGTAGATGAAGAAAAGATATTACAGACAATGAAAGAAACGGTTCCGGAATCTTCCGGAGAGAATTATAAAGGAATCGCGAAAGGGAGGAACCTGATTCTGATTCAGACCGAATCCTTCAATGATTTTGTTATAGGAAATACATATAACGGACAGGAACTGACGCCAAATCTCAATCAGCTTCTAAAAGAGGATACTTTTTATTTTGACCATTTTTACTCTACAACCGGAGTAGGAAATACCGCTGATGCAGAGTTTTCCGTCCTAAACAGTCTCTATCCCAACGATGAGAGAGAATGTTATCGGATGTATGTGGATAATACTTATCAGGGACTTCCGTGGATGCTCAGGAATGAGGGATATGAGGCACTGGCTTTCCACGGTTATGTGAAAACCTTCTGGAACCGGAATGAAGCCTATAAAAATCAGGGCTTTGAGCATTACTACTCTCAGGAAGAGCTGGATATGACAGAAGTTTCAGGCTTTGGTCTGACCGATAAGGAGATGTTTCGGCAGGCGGTAGACATTCTGAAAACCAGGCAGCAACCATTTTTCAGCTTTATGATTACGCTGACCAATCATATTCCTTATGAACTGGATACGGATCTGGCTTCTCTGGAATTGAGAAGTGACGATAAAGGAACTACATTTGGCAATTTTCTGCAGACCGTTCGCTATACCGACGAAGCATTTGGAGAACTGATAGAATATTTGAAAGAAAATGATATGTACGATAATACCATGATTGTGATTTATGGGGATCATCAGGGGATGAATAAAGAAACGCCTCTGGTAAAGCAGAAGATGTCCATGTATCTTGGCAAGGAATATGATTATGATGAGATGCTCAATGTACCGCTGATCATTCACATTCCGGGAATGGGAGAAAATCACACCATCGGAACGGTCGGAGGGCAGGTGGATGTCATGCCGACCATTGCCAATCTGATGGATCTTGATATCACACAGCCCTATGTATTTGGGCATGACCTTCTCAATGCCGATGAGGGGTTTGTGGCACAGATTTCCTATGTGGGAGAAGGCTCTTTTATCACCGATGATAACAATATGCTCTTTGTTATTGGAAAGGACGGGACGGTGGAGAATGGAAGAGTTCTTAACTTGTTAAATGGGGAGAGCATGAATTTGAATATCTCATTATGCCAGAAGTATTCAGACCGTGCCAGAACCCTGCTGGAGACCTGTAAAGAAGTACTGGATTTCAATTTGATCGCCAATTATGTGACTCATTAAGATGGATATACTTGACATATCGTTAAAAGTTTGATAAAAAATTTAGATAAGATATAAGGACAGATGGAGGGATAACATCATGGATTTAAAAGGTCGTAATTTTTTGACATTACTGGATTTTAATAAAGAAGAGATTCGTTATATGCTCGATTTGGCACACGAGCTGAAACAGAAGAAAAAAGATGGCGTGCTGGGAGAAGAGTTAAAAGGAAAGAATATTGTTCTTATTTTTGATAAATCATCCACAAGAACCCGTTGTTCCTTTGAGGTGGCAGCATCCGATGAAGGAGCACATGTAACTTATTTATCCAATTCTCATATGAATAAGAAAGAATCCATCGAAGATACTGCGAAGGTATTTGGCAGAATGTATGACGCCATTGAATACCGTGGATTTGGACAGGATATCGTGGAAGATCTTGCAAAATATTCGGGAGTTCCTGTATGGAATGGTCTTACAGATACCGACCATCCAACTCAGGTTCTGGCTGATTTTATGACCATGGAAGAACATATTGATAAGCCGTTGGAGGAGATGAATCTCACTTTTGTCGGAGACTTATCTGACAACGTAATGTATGCACTGATGTACGGAAGTGCCATCATGGGACTTAACTTTAAAGCAGTGGGACCGGAAGAGACCGTCTGTGACGAAAAAGTACTGGAAGTATCCAGAAATCTGGCAGCAAAAAGTGGTGCGACTATCACCATTTCCCATGATCCGGAAGACGTAAAAGGATCCGATGTGATCTACACCGATATCTGGGTAAGCATGGGAGAATCCGAAGACCTGTATCCGGTTCGTGTCAATGCATTATCTCCATTTAAGATCACACAGAAGATGATGAAGGATACCGGCAATGAGAAATGTCTGTTCATGCATTGCCTGCCGGCATACCATGATTTTGAAACCAGTGTTGCCAGAGATATGAGAGACCGTCTGGGGCTTGATATCCGCGAAGTTGAAGATGAAGTATTCCGTTCTGAGAATTCCGTTGTCTTTGACGAAGCAGAAAACAGAATGCATACCATCAAAGCTGTGATGGTTGCCACTCTTGGCAGATAAGATGAAAAATAAAATATTGAAGTTCCTGAAAGAACAGCAGGGCTTCGTGTCCGGGCAGGATATCTGTGAGCAGCTGGAAATTTCAAGAACAGCCGTGTGGAAATACATTAATAGACTAAAAGAAGAGGGCTATGAGATTGAGTCGGTAACCCGCAAGGGTTACCGGCTTTTGCAGAGCCCTGATTTTATTACAGAGGAAGAGCTGCGTCAATATCTGCCGGAAGGAACGCTTTTCGGAACGATATCTTACTACGATTCTATTGATTCAACTAATGAAGAAGCAAAACGAAAGGCGGCGCAGGGGGATCCAGATGAAAGTCTGTATTATGCAGATAATCAGACTGCAGGAAAAGGAAGAAGAGGAAGAACCTGGATTTCTCCGAAGGGAGAAGATATTTTCTTCAGCTTGCTGCTCCGCCCGGAATTACCGGTGGAGAGCGCTTCCATGCTGACGCTGGTGGCGGCATTGGCCGCTGCAGAAGTATCGGAAAAATACAGCGGGGAAGCCTGCCAGATCAAATGGCCCAATGATATTGTCCTTCATAATAAAAAAATATGCGGTATCCTGACGGAAATGGGACTGGAGATGGGTGAAATATCCTACATCGTCGTTGGTGTTGGCTTTAATATCAATCGCAGTGTGTTTTCAGATGAGATCAGTGAGATGGGCACATCTCTTTTCAAAGAAACCGGACGGAGGATTCCAAGAGCCAGATTTCTGGCAGATTTCCTTACCGCATTCATGAAGAGATACCGGAGATTCCTGAAAGAGCAGAATCTCGCATCGTTTACAGAAGAATATGAGAGTCATCTTGTGAATATCGGACGACAGGTGAAGATCATTAAAAACGGAGAGGAAATGATACGGACGGCCTTAGGCATTAACGATAAAGGAGAACTGATCGTACAGGATGATACCGGTGTGACAGAAACGATATTTACCGGAGAGGTGTCCGTCCGGGGACTTTATGGATATGTATAGGGGAGGAAGCCATGTTTGAAGATAAAAAAATACTTTGTGGTTCCAGTCAGTATGAACAGCTTTTTTACTTTAATCCGGAATTTGATTCTCTGCCAAAAGAAATTCAGGATGAACTTAAGATCATGTGTGTGTTGTTTACGGAAGATGTGGGCGGGATTATCCGTCTGGAATATGATGAAGAGGGCAATCTGAATTTTGCCGTGGAATCCAGAGAAGATGATTATTTCTTTGATGAGATCGGAAGTGTTTTAAAAATCAAACAGATTCAGCAGGAAAAAAGAGAATTACTGGAGAATCTGGAAACTTATTATAAAGTCTTCTTCCTACAACAGGAACTGGAATGAAATTGCACAGGAGGAGTATAATGTTAGTAGCAATTGATATCGGAAATACAGATATTACGTTTGGTATTTTCCAGGGTAACAAATTATATGACACATTTCGAATGAGAACAAAGATTAACCGTACTTCAGACGAATACGGTATGTTCATGTTGGATGTTATCAAGTATAAGGGATATCGCAGGGAGGACGTGGATGATGTGATTATCGCATCTGTTGTTCCGGCGGTCATGCATTCTCTGACCAGTGCGATCATTAAATATTTCCAGCGACAGCCAATTATTGTGGGTGCGGGTATTCGCACAGGAATCAAGATTAAGACAGCCAACCCGAAAGAAACCGGGGCAGACCGTATCGTGGATGCCGTTGCAGGATACGAACTGTACGGCGGTCCGGTAATCGTGGTGGATTTTGGAACTGCTACCACCTATGACATTATCACTCCGGACGGAGAGTTCATCGGCTGTGTGATTTCTCCGGGACTTCGGATTTCCGCCAATGCCCTCTGGCAGCAGGCAGCTAAGCTTCCGGAAATTGAGATTCGCAAACCGGAATCCATTCTGGCCAAAGAAACGGTCAGCAGTATGCAGGCCGGTCTTGTTTATGGTTACATCGGACAGACCGAATACATTATCCGCAAAATCATCGAAGAAAGCGGCTTTGACAATGTAAAAGTAGTGGCTACCGGCGGTCTTGGAAAGATGATCTCCGAGGAGACGGATTGCATTGATTATTATGACGCAAATCTGACTCTGAAAGGATTGCAGATCATTTACGAAAAACAGAAACAGAAATAAGAAAACAAATAAAACAATCAAAAATAGAAACAGAGGTATCAGGTGAAGCAGACAAAACAAATATACGGGACAGATTTTCCGGTGATTCTGGCACCCATGGCAGGCATCACAGATTTGCCTTTTCGGCTGCTTTGTAAAGAACAGGGCTGCGATGTTATGGTCACCGAGATGATCAGTGCCAAAGCGTTATATTATGGGAACAAAAATACAATTCCATTGCTTCAGACAGAGAAAGAAGAGCAGCCTCTGGGCGTTCAGATTTTTGGGTCAGATCCGGAATTGATGGGGCAGATGGCTCATAAGCTGGAAGAACAAAAATTTGCTTTTATCGACATCAATATGGGATGCCCGGTGCCGAAAATTGTCAATAATCATGAAGGTTCAGCATTGATGCTCCAGCCTGAATTGGCTGGACAGATCGTGAAGGCGGTTTCCGAAGCAGTTTCTCTTCCGGTTACGGTGAAGTTTCGGCTTGGTTTTGACGATGACAGAAAAAATGCAGTTTCCTTTGCCAGGATTCTGGAGAACAATGGTGCGGCAGCAGTTGCGGTACACGGAAGAACCAGAGAGCAGTATTACAGTGGGACAGCAGATTGGGACATGATAAGGCAGGTAAAAGAGAATGTATCCATACCGGTCATCGCCAATGGAGATGTTTTTTCCGGGGAAGATGCGCTGGCAATTCGGGAACAGACCGGCTGTGATGGTATCATGGTCGGAAGGGGAGCCAAAGGTAACCCGTGGATATTCCGTGAGATTCGTGCCGCTCTTGATGGAAAACCGATTCCTGACCGACCGGAGCCAGAGGAAGTGATCGCCATGATTCTGCGTCATGCAGAACTCAGTATCCACTATAAAGGAGAATTTACCGGAATCCGTGAGATGAGAAAGCATACGGCATGGTATACGGCCGGAATGCGAGGCGCTTCAAAGCTGAGAGATGCCGTCAATCAGGTGTCCAATTATGAACAGCTGAAAGCGCTGTTTGGTTGACAATGAATTTAAATTAGATTATAATGTTGCTTTGAGATTCGCGATTTAATGAAGAAAGGTGTAGATGAAAACTATGGTAGAGAGTAAAAAACATATCCTGACCAGCAAAGGAATGCAGGCCCTGGAAGATGAACTGCAGGATCTGAAAGTTGTAAAAAGAAAAGAAATTGCTCAGAAGATCAAAGAAGCCAGAGAGCAGGGAGACTTATCTGAGAATGCAGAATACGATGCAGCAAAGGATGAGCAGCGCTCTATTGAGGCCAGAATTGAAGAACTGGAGAAAATCATTAAAAATGCAGAAGTGATCGATGAATCTGCCATTGATAATGATACGGTAAGCATCGGAAGTACTGTAAAGTTTTATGATGAAGAATATGATGAAGAACTGGAATATCGTATCGTAGGTTCCACAGAATCTGATATCTTAAAAGGACTGATTTCCAATGAATCTCCACTTGGAAAAGCACTGATCGGATCCAAGATCGGTGAGGAGATTGAAGTGGAAGCAGCAGAAGGTGTTTCCAGATATAAAATTCTTGGAATTTCAAAAGTTGATATGTAAATAGATGAGAGAAGGGGGTGTTGAAAAAGCATCTCCTTTTTTCTGTTTTATCATTGTAATTCATAGAAAAATCATGTTATACTAAAAATGTAATAATGAATAATGTTTATAAAAGGAGTATTTATGATCGATGCGACCAGGGTTCGTATGATGACCAAGCTTGCAGTTTATGAATCCGGAGAAGGAAAAAAAGAACTGAAAATGCACCGATACAGCAAGAGAACGTATTTGAGTCTAAAACAGCTGGAGAGTTTTTTTGCCATGACTCTGGCATACTTTCTCGGAGCTGTTTTATATAGCTCACGGTATTATTCGGAGATTGTGACAAAGGGACTTGCCTTTGATTACAGACAGCTGATTTTACATATGCTGTGCGGGTATGTTATCGTGACTTTGTTGAATTTTATTGTGACAGACTGGATCTGCCGACGAAAATACGACAGGATGACGGCTCATGTGGAAGAGTATGATAAGAATCTTTATGCGCTGAAAACTTATCTTGAAAGGGAAGAAATGAAATAATAAAAGGGATGGCATTATGGCACATTTGGTTTATTTAAAAGAAAATATAAGATACTATTATCAAAAATATGCACAATTTGTGGATCCGGCTGTGAAGTTTTTATTTTCCTTTGTGGCTCTTACCCTCTTTCAGATGATGTTTCCTTATAACAATGCGGTGAACAAAGCCATTCTATTTGTAGTGGTTTCAGCAGTGCAGGCATTTCTTCCGATGTCATTTTTGTATTATACGGCATCTGTTCTCGCCCTGTTGAATCTGTGGAAAACTTCTGTGGAGATGCTTTTGATGTTTTTCTGTCTGGTTCTTATCGAGTTCCTTTTATTTGTTCGTATGGACCGAAGATATGCATTTATTACGATTCTGACCCCGATTCTGTTTTTCCTGAAGCTGGAGTATTTTCTTCCGGTGCTTTTGGGAATGACCATTGGATTTAACGGGATTCTGCCGGCAGTGGGCGGTATTTTTATCTATTATTTTAGTCTTTACACCAAGGATGCCATTGCGTTGCTGACGACCAGCTCCGGAACGGAAATGGGAGTAGGTATGTCCCGGATCATGAATCTTATGGTGATAGACAAGAGTCTTCTGGTAGTGCTTGTGACCTTTTGCCTTGTCATTTTTATTTCCACCCTGCTGTATCAGCTTTTTCATGAGAAGGCATGGATGTTTGCAATTATCATCGGCAATATTACCATGGTGCTGATCATGCTGTCAGGACGACTGATCTTTGAACTGAATTACAGTATTGTAAGGGTGTTTGTGGAAGCATTTCTTGCCATGGGGCTTGCTGTGCTTGTACAATTCTTTGAGGGAATTGGTGATTTTTCCAGAATGGAGAAAGTTTCTTTTGAAGATGATGAATATATCTACTACGTGAAGGCGGTTCCAAAAATAAAAGTGTCTCAGTCAGAGCATAATGTGACAGATATCAAATCAGAAGAGGAAGAAGAAACCTTTGATTTTTCGATGATGGATTCGGAAGAAAAAGAACAAATAAAGAGAGAATAAACATATAAATAAACAGACATAAAAGATGAAGGGCCGGAGATATAGTTTATGAGTTGGGAACATTTGCAGAAAATAGCAGAAAAATATTTATATTGGTATTCCATTTCAGCCATTGGAATTTCAGATATTCTGGAGATCATAATCATCAGTGTGATTGTATACCAGATTATAAAATGGGTACAGCTGACGAGAGCCTGGACGCTGTTTAAGGGAGTCATTGTACTTTTGCTGTTCGCATTATTTGCAGCAGTGTTCCAACTGAATACCATATCCTGGCTTTTGTCGAATTCCCTCAGTGTCGGAATTACGGCAGCAATCATTATCTTTCAGCCGGAACTTCGCCGGGCATTGGAGCAGTTGGGAAGGAAAAATCTGATTCGTAATTTTATTTTTTCTTCCGGAGGAGAATATGGTGAGACCAACAATACCATGACCGAGAAGACGATCGTGGAGATTGTGAAAGCAGCCTTCGAGATGGGTAAGGTTAAAACAGGAGCTCTGATGGTTATCGAACAGTCGGTAGCGCTTGGGGAATATGAAAGAACAGGAATTGGCGTAGATGGTATTCTGACCAGTCAGCTTCTGATCAATATTTTTGAACATAACACACCTCTTCATGATGGTGCGGTTATCATCCGGGGAAACCGGATTGTGTCTGCAACCTGCTATCTGCCACTTACCGACAGCAGAGAGTTGGGGAAGGAACTGGGAACGAGACACCGGGCTGCGGTTGGAATCAGTGAGGTGTCTGACAGTATTACAATCGTAGTTTCCGAGGAGACCGGTGCAGTATCTCTGGCCAAAGATGGTAAGTTGTATCGTAATCTTACCAGAGAAGAATTGCAAGAGAAGCTGGATCCGCTGAAAGCAGGTGTACCGGCTAACACAGATGTATTTAAAAAGTGGAAAGGATTATTGCGTAATGAAAGAGCAGAAAAATAATAATATTGGAATGAAGGTGATTTCCGTTTTTATTGCTGTTCTCATATGGCTTCTGGTTGCAAATATCAATGATCCTGTCAGAACAGAACGATTTACGGATGTACCCGTTAAAATAATTAATGAGAAGGCATTGACCGATCAGGGATATGCCTATGAAGTAAAAGAGGGCAGTGAGGTCACGATCATTGCCAGAGGAAAAAGCAGTATTCTGAGAAGTATGTCAGAATCTGATTTTCAGGTAGTGGCGGATTTTTCCAAATTGTCGAAAGTCAATGCCATTCCGATTGATGTCAGTGCCAAGAAATATGATGATCAGCTGGAACTCAGTCTGGGAACTGTCAATACCATGAAGATTTCTATTGATGAGATTGTGAGTGTCAGCCTTCCGGTTGAGATTGTAGTAAAAGGAGATGTGGCAGATGGCTATGCTGTCGGCAACATGACCGGTACTCCGAACCTGGTGAGAGTGACCGGACCGGAAAACCTTCTTTCGAGCGCAAAAGAAATCCGGGCTGAAGTAAATATAGATGGAATTTCCCGGGATATCACATCGACAGCCAAACCAATTCTTTACGATGAAGATGGAAAGATTATTTCCAGTAATCAGATTCAGATGGATACGGATTCCATAGATGTGTCCATTGCATTGTGGAAGACAAAGACCGTGCCGATTCGTCTTAATTATACCGGCAAACCTGCCAGCGGATATGAACTGGTTTCCTTTGACTATGAGCCAAAAGAGATAACGGTTGCGGCACCGGATGAGATTCTGGAATCGCTGGAATATATTACTTTGCCGAGTGTTTCTCTGGAAGATCAGACAGAAGATTATGAGAAAGATGTGGACCTTACACAGGAAAATATTCTGCCGGATGATGTGGTTCTGGCAGATGATACAAAAGATGTCAAGATCAGAGCGAATATTGAAAAAATCGTAACCCAGAAACTGTCTTTTTCCAGCAGTGATATCACAGTAAAAGGAAAAGGCAACTACAAAGTGACATTTGACAGTGCCAATGAGTATGTCTTATCTGTAGATGGGACAGAATCCAGAGTAAAAGATATTTCCATCGATGATTTTGAACCGTGGATTGATCTGACAGATCTGGAGAGCGGAGAACATGAAGTTAACGTTCATATGAAAAAGGTGGATGGCATCACGATCAATTCTACTATCCGGATTAAAGTCACATTGAAAGAGTAGATGGACAGGGCCTGGAAACAGGTCCTGTTTTTATGTATGATTGAAGAAAGAAATCAGGGAGGAACTTATGAAACAGAAAACAGAAACAATGCTATGCCTCGCTTTTATGGAACTTCTGAGAAAATACCCCTTTCCCAAAATAACCATACAGAAAATTGCAAGTCAATGTGGTGTGAATCGACAGACCTTTTATTATCATTTTGATAATATCTATGATCTGATGACAAAAGCCTTTGAATATGAATTGATTCATGAAAGTCACATGTATGAGGAGAAATCATGGGAAGCCGCCATGAAAAAGTTCCTTTGGTGGATGCAAAATAACAGAGTGATCATCAAGAATATCCTGTCTAATGTCGAAACCTGTTATCTGAGACAGGCAATTTATCCGATCATAGAGAAAAGTATGTCCAGTGAATACATTCCAAATCAGATCATCAAAGCTAATGGAGATGCCAATGAGGATTTTGTGCGCCATTTTCTGATTCTGGGAATCACACAATATGTTCTGGAGTGGGCTGAAAATGATTTTAAGGAGACTGTGGATGAGATCATCCGTCAGATTTTCTTTATTTTAAGAAAAGTATATAACTAACAGAGAGGATAAGGCTATATGATATCAAGTACATCAAATGCCAGAATTAAAAATATTGTTCATTTAAAGAAAAGTGCCAAAGCCAGAAAAGAGAAAAAATGTTTTCTGGTAGAAGGCCCACGCATGTTTTTTGAAGTTCCGAAAAATCGGCTGCTGGAAGTTTATCTCACCCCGGAGTTTGAAGAAAAGCATAAAAAAAACCTGGAAGGATATCGATATGAGATTATAAGTGATAATGTATGCAGACATTTGTCGGACACCACAACTCCACAGGGCGTCGTGGCATTAGTAGAAAAAAAGGAGATTTCTCTCGATGAACTTCTGGACAAAGAAGCGGATCCCTGCTTTTTTCTCCTGGAGAATCTGCAGGATCCCGGCAATATGGGAACCATTATCCGAACCGGCGAAGCCGCTGGCGTGACCGGTATTATCATGAATCGGGAGACCGTGGATCCCTATAATCCTAAAGTGATTCGATCTACCATGGGAGCCATCTTTCGGGTTCCTTTTGTGATAGTAGATGATTTTGAAGAAACTCTTCAGAAATTAAAAGAAGCAAATGTATCTACTTACGCAGCCCATTTGTCAGGTCAGACCTTCTATCAATATGATTATAAGAAAGGTTGTGCATTTTTTATCGGTAACGAAGGCAACGGCCTTTCCGATGAACTGACAGCCCGGGCAGATTACAAAATCAAAATCCCGATGAAAGGGCAGGTGGAATCTCTGAATGCAGCAGTGGCCGCCACTGTCCTGATGTATGAGGCAATGCGCCAGCGAGATTAAAATTGATCTGATGCATTTATACATTTATCATAAAAAAATGACGGATTTTGTCGATTTCATACACGAATAGAACTTTGATTTAAAAATAAAGAAAACTCATTTTATCTAATGTGCTTGAAAATACTGGTGAAAATTCCGCGAAATCATGCAAAAAGACTATAGAACCATACAAAAAACAAGAATTGTCTAAATACATAAAAGGAAAGTTGTGCTAATATATATACACAGGGTCAAAATGTATTGGGATTTGACCCGAAAAATGTAACGGCATTTTTTTAAGGAGGTTTTACTTATGGCTAAGTACATGATGGCGTTAGACGCTGGAACAACAAGTAATCGTTGTATCTTATTTAATGAAAAAGGTGAAATCTGCAGTGTTGCACAGCAGGAATTTACA
>JAQYIU010000014.1 GCA_028721415.1 Lachnospiraceae bacterium
GTTCTTACCATGGCGTATTTTACAGCCCCGGCATATTATAACATCGTTCGTGAGATGCCTGCTGGAAAAGGATTTGCCGATTTTGCATTTATTCCAAGAGCCAATGCAGGAAACCGACCAGCCATGGTTGTGGAATTAAAATATAATAAATCTGCCGATTCTGCGATTAAGCAGATCAAAGAAAATATAAAAGGAGGAAAACGAATGAAAACGAAAAACCAAGCACTGAAACTTAGTATCTGTCTACTTTTGGCCTTGTTCTTTGTTGGACTTTTTTGTTCCAGAGACACCTATGCTGCATCGAATGGTACCTATAGAAACATGACGTGGGCCATAGATGACAATGGAGTTCTGACTCTGGGCGGAACACTGGAGCGGTGTTATGCATGGGATTATGATGATGTGACGCAGATTGTCATTAAAGAAGGTGTAACACAAATTCCGGCTGACATGTTTGGACGGGGAACATCAATTGCAAAAAGCAGACAATATTTAAACTGCACTCTGGTTCATCTGCCAGATTCTCTTTTAACCATAGGAAATCGTGCCTTTTACGAGATGTATTCCCTGAAATATATTAATTTTCCAAAAAATCTCCAATCCATTGGAGACGAAGCTTTTCTGAGGGATAACGCACTGACTTCCTTTACACTGCCTGGTACACTTACGAATATCGGATATCGGGCATTTGCAAAGTGCACTTCACTGACATATATTACAATTCCGGGAAATGTGTCTTCTCTTGGAGAAAAAGCATTTGCAGAGTGTTCCGGACTTACCAGTGCTGTCATTGAAAAGGGCTGTACTTATATCTCTAAATCTCTGTTTACAGAATGCCGCAATCTGAAAAGTGTATCTTTACCGGAAGGAATCACTGTTATTAAAGAAAGAGCCTTTTATGGTTGTTCAAAGCTTGTAACAGTTAATATGCCTTCCACCTTAAAATCAATTGAAAAAGAAGGCTTTTCCGATGTCAGAGTAAAAAGTTTTCATTTTCAGGAAGGGCTTACCTCCCTTGGTGATTTTGCATTGGCATATAACAGCGAGCTTTCGAGTGTCTCTCTTCCAAACAGCCTTACCCAAATTGGAGAGTATTGTTTCCGCGATGCATGTAAACTAAAAAATATTACTCTTCCTCCAAATCTCTCCTATTTTAGTGAGGGAATGTTGGACGGATGTGGAATCAGCACAATTACCATCCCCGGAAAAGCAAAAGGAATGGGGCGGTATTCTCTTTATAAATGCCCGAATCTGCAAACGATTATTATTGAAAACGGCGTAAAAACGATTGACGCCATGATTACTTCCCGCAATAAGCTGCAGCGAGTCTTTATTCCAAAAAGTGTTACTTCCATTGGAACGGCTGCCTTTGGATGCACCGACAAGCTTTATAAAAACTGTTATAAACTGAAAATCATCGGCTATTCAAAAGCCAAATCTTATGCAAAGACAAAAGGATTTACCTATTTATCTCCAAAATCTTTGAAAGTGAAAAAGGCCTCCAAAGGAGTCTCCCTCTCCTGGGGTCGTCGTTCCGGTGCTACTTCCTATAAGATTTACCGAATCTCAAACAACAGTAATCCGAAACTGGTAAAAACAATAAAAAAAGCAAAAACGAGAAAGTTTACCGATAAAACCGCCAAATCCCGCAATACATATCAGTATTATATCTACTACTATAAAGGAAAGAAACTGATTGGTTCCAGCTGGATCGGAAAAATTAAACGCTAATTTTAAACGGATCATATTGGTGGCGTCGCAGTAACAGTTACGACGCCACCATAAACATTATTCAATATTACTCCATAGCTTCCTAAGAGTTTTCTGAAATTGTTCTGTTGCTTAATGAAAGAAGCTCTCTGAGCCCATTATATTCGTCATAGAATTTTTCTAATCTTGTAGATAATTCTCCTCCATCTTCAAATTCCAGTGTTTTTTACATATAAAGAGAATCTAAGGTAAGCAGCAAAACGTCCTCATCCGATAACGTCTCAAACCAGTCTGTATATCCCGACAGGGAAAAGAAAATATATTTTGAAATCTTATATTTAGCAGTAAGAAGTTTTCCTCTTCTAAGCAAAGTTTCATAAATACCTTTATCAATCTTTTCATTCTTAAATTTGCATTCTCCAATCACTACCTTTTTGTCTATCTCTGATAGCGCAACCACATCAATATCAGCAGATTGTGTTCTTATATTTCCATTCTTATCCGTAACATTCTCTACTCCCCACCAGGTACCTACAGAAGTAACAAAACAGCCATACTCACCTTCTATTCCTCTCATTAATGTATAATATTTACACATTTCTTCAAAAACTGAACCCATGAAAGAATGTAAATCAGGCTTAACCACTTTTGTATAATAAACGTCTCCCTGTCCCATCTCAATTACACTGGTAGCCTTTGGGATGAAGGCATACCAAAACTTAAACATATAATCTTTTAAGACATACTGGGTCTTCTTTTTGTTCTTCTCTTCTGTGATACATTTCTTCTTTTCAACCAGTCCAACATTAATCAGTTTATCTAAGGAGTATAATACGGTTTGTTCTTTTTCTCCAATTTTTCCCGCAATCGTATTAAGCGTGTTCACTCCAGATGCAATCTGCTCAACAATATTATTTACAATTGATATATCAGAAAATTCCTGCGTCAAAAGATTCCTTGTCTCATCATATAAATATCCATCGGTTTTAAAGAATAATCTTACGATATTTGCATCAATACTCTTCTTAGAATCTATCAATGAAAGATATTTCGCTACACCACCGGTAATTCCATAACAGATTGCTTTGTCTTCATTAGAATAATTCGGGACAAATTTTGCTGCATCTACATAGTTAAATGTTTCTAATTTGATTTGTGAATCACGTCTTCCAAACAAAGGACTCTTTTCACTAAGTACTTTGTTCTCCATAAAACTGAGTGCAGAACCACATAAAATAATTTTAAGATTCTTATCATTCCAGACTGTATCTATATATTTCTGTAGAATAGATAAAAGAGCATCATCTCTTTCTGCCCAGTATGGCAATTCATCTATTACAAGTATGATTTTCTCATCTCTAATGTTCTTATCGATAAAATCAAAAACAGCCTCTATAGTATTAAAACTGATATTGTCCACTCCTGGCATTAACAAATCTACTACCTGCTTTGAAAACAATTCCAGATTTCTTTTCTTTCCAACTTTTGTGGCTGTATAAAAAATAGTCTTTTTATCTTTGACAAATTCAGTAATAAGAGTAGATTTTCCAATACGTCTACGACCATATATAACTGTCATGCCAATTCCATCTTTATCATAGAATTCTTGTAAGGATGCAAGTTCTCTTTCTCTGCCTATAAACATCAGAAGCGCCTCCTATTTTATTTAAATCATTATTATTCAAATCAATTTTAACAAAATTCTTCTGAATTAAATGTAACACAAATTAGTATGTGCAGCAATCACTAAATGTGTAAACGCTCCATAGCGTGTACCTTTACATGTAACGGGCTGCTCTTGCAGCCCGGATAAATGTTACTTGTTTTTTCGGATACGTTCCGGGAGTGCTGGTGACCATGGCAGCAGATCATCTAAAAATGAAAGGTTGTGGTC
>JAQYIU010000015.1 GCA_028721415.1 Lachnospiraceae bacterium
GAAAATGCAAAGAAAAATACATTTCTTCTGGCAGTGATCTCGTTATTCAGCTGCCGGACGGAACCGCTGCACAGATTTCGCGGATTCTTGTATCTGGCATCCACATTTTCTATGCTCTCATTGATTTTCCGGAAATCCGAATATTTAATGACGGCCTCTCCCCGAAGAACCAGTTCCCCGTCAAAAGGGATTCTGGAAGGAAGATTCTTAAATACTTTTGCATTGTTGGTGATGACCTCACCAATCGTTCCGTTTCCCCTGGTCACTGCCCGGTCAAGGGTTCCGTTTTTATAAGTAAGAACCACGGTCAGTCCGTCCATTTTCCAGGAGAGCATGGCTTTCTGATCCCCCAGCCAGTCACGAAGCGCTTCCGGACTTTTTGTCTTATCCAGAGACAACATCGGAGAATCATGAGGAACCTTTTCCAGTTCACTCAAAACCTCATACCCTACCTGTACGGTCGGACTGCCTGCAAGAACGATTCCGGTCTCCTTTTCCAGCGCTGCCAGTTCATCGTAAAGGGTGTCATATTCCAAATTAGACATGATTTCTCTGTCTTCCTGATAGTAGGCACGGGCAGCTTCATTTAGTTTTATTACAAGCTCTTTTATTCTTTCCTGTTTTTCCACACCGATCTCCTTCCTGTCAGTCTCTCCAGTTCACGAAATTCTGTCTCGGTCACATCCCGGTACTGCCCTTCCGGCAGGTCACCGAGTGTAATATTCATAATTCGAAGTCGTTTCAGCTCTTTTACCCGATATCCGAGCACCTCACACATCCGGCGAATCTGACGATTTAACCCCTGCGTGAGTATAATCCGAAAACTACATGGGCCGGTCTGACGCACCTTGCATGGCCGGGTGACTGTATCAAGAATCGCCACTCCCTGAGCCATCTTCCGCAGAAATTGCTTCGTCACAGGTTTATCCACCTTCACCTGATATTCCTTCTCATGTCCATTGCGAGCCTTCAGTATCTCATTCATGAGCTCTCCATCGTTGGTCATAAGAAGAAGACCTTCCGATTCTTTGTCCAGCCGGCCTACCGGATAAATCCGCTCCGGATAATGAATAAAATCTACAATATTATCCTTTTCTTTTTTCTGAGTGGTGCAGACGATACCTCGTGGCTTATTCACCGCCAGAAGAACTCTCTTCCGACTGATTCGTATGGGCTTTCCGTCCACACAAATCTGTTGTTCCGGCAAAACTCTCTGTCCAAGCTCTGCCGCCTTCCCATCAACGGTAATCCGGCCTTCTTCTACATATCGGTCGGCCTGTCTTCTGGAACAGACCCCGGCATCACTCAAATATTTATTTAATCTCTGCGGTACTGCCGCTGTCTCTTCCTTCTTCTGCATAATTTCTCCGTTAAAACTTATGGTCTGCTTTTTCCTGAAATTTATGACTGTCCACAATAAATCTTTCGTGGGTTCCTCTTCCAATCACTCCAGCCGGATCCGTAACTGTGACAGCAAAGGTCAGTTTCTTTCGGTCAATAGCAGTGAGTTCAACCTCACAGCTCACCTCACAGCCAACCGGACTGGCAGACACATGATCCACATTTAAATTCGTTCCCACTGTTGTCATCCCCTCATCGAGATGTTCTTCCAATAAAGACACTGCAGTCTTCTCCACCAGAAGAAGCATGGCTGGGGTACCATACACGAGAAGGCTCCCGCTACCAAGGGTTTTCGCAGTATTTTCCATAGTTACTTTATCTGTTAAAGTCTTTTTCATTCCTGTATTTAAATCCATAACGCCCTCCTATCCTTGTATGGCGGACATTTTTCCGCCTGTCAAAACCTTTTTCTTTATTTTTACACAACTCTTTTAGTATAGCAAAATTCATATACTTTTTCCACCTGATTTTTTGAGATTACAATGATTTTCAACGGTAAAATTGTGACTTTTAAAGAGAATTCACAAATGAAGTAAAATCGCGAATCTCAAAGAGGATTCGTAAATGAAATGCACAGAAATTACATTGGCATTCTGTTCTCAAAGATGTTATATTATTATACAAATGTTTTTCTTTTTAAAATAAAAACAAAAATAACAATGAAAAGGGGATTTATATCATGAGTGAAACAATGGCAGATTTTGAAAAAGAAATTGAGGCTTCCTTCCGCAAATTAAATGAGGGTGATGTGCTGGAAGGAACCATCACAAATGTGGATGAAGATACGGCTTATGTGGATATCAATTACCATGCTCAGGGTGTTGTAAAAAGAGCCAATTACAGCGATGACCCATCTTTTTCCATGCAGAGCATCAATGTAGGCGACACCATTAAAGCAGTCGTTTTATCCGATGATGACGGAGAAGGTAATGTAGCTTTATCTGTAAAGGAAGCAACGAAAGCTCTTGCCTGGGAAACAGTAAAGAAATATGCGGAAGAAGGTACCGTTCTGGAACTGAAAGTCGGCGGCATCGTAAATAAAGGTGTCATCGTCTACGTGGAAGGACTCCGCGGCTTTATTCCTGCTTCTCATCTTGACATCGGTTACGTGGAAGATACCAACGTATATCTGAACAAAACAGTAGAAGCAAAAGTCATCACCGCAGATGAAGAAAAAAATCGTCTGGTTTTATCTGTAAAAGAAGTGTTATTTGAAAAACGCCGCGAAGAAAAAGACAGAAAGATTAATGCAATTATTCCAGGTTCCGTTGTGGAAGGTAAAGTGGAATCTTTGATGCCTTACGGTGCGTTTATCGACCTCGGTGATGGCATCTCCGGTCTGGTTCACATTTCCCAGATTGCCCAGAAACGTATTGAATCTCCAGGAGAAGTCCTGAAAGTTGGTCAGGAAGTGAAAGCGAAAGTTCTGAAAGTTGCCGATGGCAAGATCAGCCTCAGCATCAAAGCACTGGAAGATCAGGAACCGGCACCACAGGAGAAAGAAGAACCAGCCATCAATTATAAAGACGAAGGTAGCGCTACCACAGGACTTGGGGCATTGCTTGCTGGACTGAAACTGGATTAATTGACAGATGCCGACGGAGCGATTATGGAGTTTTTTCGCCCCGTCGGCGTCTGTTCATTCACATCACTTTAAATTTATTTTCTCGCTTTTTCTGCGGCTTTTTCCGCTTCAATGACTTTCTGGAATTCTTTTACATCTTTTGCAATTTCTCCACTCATCAACAGCATACAAATCAGGTTAGGAATAGCCATCAATGCATTGGCGATATCGGAGAAGTTCCATACGATATCCAGGGTCTGGGTAGCACCAACAAATACTATCAATGAGAATACGATACGATATACCATATTGTATTTATGAGTTCCAAAAAGATATTCAAATGCTTTTTCTCCATGGTATTCCCAACCGAGAATCGTGGAGAATGCGAACAATGCGATACCGATTGTTACAAGATATCCACCAATTTTGCCAAGTACTGTAGAGAACGCAGCGATGGTTAACGCAGAACCAACATACATTTCACCAGTAGCCGGATCAATCTGTCCGAGCATTCCAGAACTGGCAATGGCAAGACCTGTAATCGTACATACTACGATCGTATCCCAGAATGTACCTGTCATATTGATGTAACCCTGACGAACCGGGTTATCGGTTGTTGCTGCAGCTGCTGTGATGGCTGCAGAACCCATACCTGCTTCATTGGAGAATACTCCACGGGCAACGCCGTATCTTGCTGCATTCATCATGGAAGCAACAATGTTACCACAGAGAGCACCACCCACTGCTTTAACACTGAAGGCCATCTTAAAGATCATCACAATGCCGGCCGGAACATTACTGATATTTCCAATAATAATGATCACACCACAGATTACATAGAAAATAGCCATAACCGGTACAACAACGGAGGAAACTTTGGAAATGGTCTTGATTCCGCCGATGATGATAAGGAGGGCAAGAACCGTAAGAACAACACCCACAAGTGTTTCGGAAATACCGAACGTGGAATGAATGGATGTTGCAATGGAGTTACTCTGGGTCATATTACCAATACCAAAGGAAGCAATTACTGCAAATAAAGCGAACAGCCATCCAAGAACGGCACCGAGCTTTTTATTTTTCAAACCTTTTTTCATGGTGTACATCGGGCCACCGGACATCTCACCTTTTTCGTTTACTTCACGATACTTGATGGCAAGCATACATTCGGAAAACTTAGAGGTAAGACCGAAACATGCGGAAATCCACATCCAAACCAGAGCGCCTGCACCACCGGAAACCATGGCAGTGGCAACACCAACGATATTACCGGTACCAATGGTAGCTGCCAGGGCAGTTGTCAATGCCGAGAACGGGGATACGTCACCGGTACCTCTGCTTTTTGTTCTTGCTTCTTTACTGAGGGTCTTCTTCAGTGCCCAAGGAAGGTTTCTCCAGGTTAAAAAGTTACAACGTATTGTCAGCACGATTCCTGTACCAACAAGCAACACTAACATTACGGGTCCCCACACAAAGGAATCCACTTGGGAAATAATGTCTGCTAACATGTTACTACTCCTCTCTCTTTCTTAGTTTTCACATTTTCTCAGACAAAATAGGTTACAAAACGAATTACTTAAGAAATTAAATTCATTTCATCTTTCATTAATTCTTTTTGAAACATATTTTTTTGATTTTCAACTGGTGGGAAGGATTCCCATAGAAAAAACCAAATATACCATCTGAAAAAATGCATTAAAATCAGGAAACATCTTAATACTATGCGGTCTCATCCGTCTATATACCAAAAAATTTCCTAAAAAAATATACAAAAAGAGGGCGAACAGAACTCCGTCGCCCTCTCTTTTTTCATTATAGCACAGAAATGAATTATGTCAATATGCATCATCCACTGTTTTTTCCTGCAAAATGTTTTTATTGTAAATCAAATAATCTGAGTGGTTTCATCCGGTCCATTATTTATTCCAGACCATAATGGTCTTACCCATCATCTTGTGGATATCCAGTTCAAAGGCCTTGTTCATGTCTTCGATAGAATGGACTTCCACCTGGGCACCGACAATATTGCTGAGATATCCAAGAATCTCCGGATGTTCCTGATACATTTCCACCGTTTTCTCAAAATCTGCCCGACCGCTGCGGCTGCTTCCATAAATCAAAAGACCTTTCTCGAGCACCATACGGGTATTGATCGGAACCGGGTATTCTGACACACCGAGGATAGAAATGGTTCCTTCCGGATTAATCAGATCAATCATCTGATTGATTGCTTTCTGAGATGCTTCACCGCCGACACATTCAATGGCATGATCCATAACAAAATCTTCCGGAATATCCCATACCAGATAAGTTTCATCTGCAAAAGAAAAACCATTCAGTTTTTCTTTATCCGTTCCGAAAATCACCAGTTTCGTATCCGGATACATATACCGGAAAAACAATGCAGTGATATAACCGAGATTTCCATCGCCCCAGATTCCCACCACATTCTTTCTCTTATGAGTAAATTTTTCAAATCTGCGGAGAGCCTGTACACTGATGGTCACAATCTCTGTAAAAGCCGCAACATTCCGGTCAATATCCTGCGGAAGACGCAGCACACGATCTCTGTCTAATGCCACATTATCCTGCATAAATCCGTCAAAACCACTGGCACGGAATTTAGAACTGCGCAGATAATTCTCCCCAATAATCTCATCGTGTTCCACCGGAGTATTCGGAATCATAACGACCAGTTCTCCCGGTTTAAACTCCCCGAGAGGATCATAAACCACATCTCCGATACCTTCATGAATCAATGCCATCGGCAATTTCTTTGCCAGAACTTCTGCCGGACGGCTGCCCTGATAATAACGCTGATCTGCATGACAGATAGAAAGATGCGTCGGTCTGACAATAACCTGTTCTCCATTCAGATCGATATCATTAAACGCCACCTCAAATCTTCTGGGTGCAACCAGCCGATATACTGTATTTAACATTATTACTCTCCTCTAATCAATGTCTCTGCAACACGCAGATCATATGGATATGTTATCTTGATGTTAAAAACTTCTCCATCTACAAGATATACCTGTTGTCCTTTCATGACAAAGATCTTACATGCATCTGTAAGAATCTCTTTCTCTTTCTCCGTCAATCCCTCATAAAGCTCTTTTAATTTCTTCGCCTTAAAAGATTGCGGTGTCTGTCCCTGATACATGATCGAACGATCCGGAATGTTACTGATAAAATCATGTCCACTGCTCTCCACAATCGTATCAGTAGCCGGAATCACCGTATCACAGGCATCATATTCCATCGCATATCTGACATTATCTTCAATAATGCGGTGAGTGACAAACGGGCGAACGGAATCATGAGTCACGATAATCGTATCATCATCCAATCCGTATTCTCTCTCAATGTAACGGATAGAATTCATAATGGTTTCGTTGCGGGTGCTGCCTCCCTCAATCACGACAACTTTGTCTGTATTTTTCAGACTCTTTTTGATCAGATTTTTTGTGTGATTCACCCACTGCGCCGGACAAAGAACGATCACCTTTTCAAACTTGCTGTTGACACAGAACTTCTCCAGCGTATGAATGATAATCGGTTTATCCCCTACGGTAAGAAATTGTTTTGGCTTCTCAACATTACCCATTCTGCTGCCGATCCCACCGGCTAATATTACTCCAAAAACCATAAAATAGTCTCCTTTAATCTTTTATCTACTTGGACAGAACCTTTCTGCCCGGGACTCTCCGGACAGAGATATCCCATAAAACGATAGTTTGTCTTAGTATATCATTCAGTTTCCAAAAGGTCAATTTTGTTAATTCATAAACATATGCTCCAGATACCAGAGTCCCGTTTTTGTACGAAAAATATTTTGTTTTACATTTTCTGCGATCTGACGGTTGCTGCCATCTTCAAAAAGATTCACCAGAAAATCTGCCTCTACCAGAATCTGATAGTCCATCCCATCAATCTGATCATAGGTATGATGATGTGCGATCAAAAATAATACCCGATCAATGACCTCTTCTTCATATCCGCAGGAACGTAACATCGGTTCCGCAATGGCCGGTCCTTCTTTCTCCTGATATTTTCCCGAAGAAGAATGATATTTTTGTTCGCTGATCCGTATTCCAATATCGTGAACGATGGCGGCTGTTTTCAATAGCAGCAATTCATCTTCCGGCAACTGCTCTGCCTCTCCAATGAGCCTTGCAAATTCATATACTTTAAGGAAATGCTGCACTCTTTTCGGATCTCCCGCATAATATTCCACCATCTTTTCAATCAGCGTTCGTTCCCGGGTTTGTGCATCTTGGGAAGATTCTTCTCCGGACAGATTGTCGGAACACAAATGAAATTCTCTTTCCAAAACCTCTTTCATCACCGCTTTCGGTGCCATATGTTCTGTCCACAGACTATAATTTAACGCCCCCTGATTCACCAGCATTCCAAGTCCGTTCACCGTCTTTGCCCCGTGTTTTTCTGCTTCCTTTAAAAAATCGGTTTCCGGGGGATTAAATACCACATCACAAACGATCATCTCTTCCGTAATCTGCTCATAAGAAATATCCGGCCTGCCCGTATCAGGATAGAGTCCCACACAGGTGCAGTTCACAAGAATCTCAGTATCGTCCGGAATCAAGACAGTCTCCACCCACGGAATGTAATCTGCACGGGCTCTGGTCTTCTCCTGTACCAGATCAGCCAGTTCCCTGCCCCGTTTTTCATTCTTATTTATAATATGAATCTTTTTGGCTCCGGACAAGGCACATTCTACGGCCACCGCTCTGGCAGCCCCTCCGGCTCCAAGAATCGTTACAGTTCTACCTGTAAGGAAAACATCTTCTTCCATTAAAGATGTGACAAAGCCTTTCCCATCGGTATTCTCTCCGATCAGCGTTCCTTCTTCATTGAGAACCGAATTAACCGCTCCTGTGATCTCAGCTGCAGGAGACAGTTCATCCAGAAACGGTATGACATCGACCTTATGAGGAATCGTCAGATTAACTCCCCGCATCCCAAAGGTTCGCACTGCCTCCATGGCATCTTTTAACTTTCCCTTTTCCACTCGCATTGTAATATATCTATAACTCAGATTCTGTTCTCGAAAACCTGCTTCCATCATCGCTCCTGTTGGATTCTCATCCACCGGATCACCAAACAAACCTGTCAGTTCCGCTCTATAATCTGCTCCCATACCGTTCCATCTCCTTTGTATCTGACTTCCATTTTCTGATAGTATACCACCATTTTTTTCCAATCGCAATAATCATTTTCCATTTTTTTACACTATTTAATTTTAATACATATCTCTTTTCTTTTTCGTAAATAATATACTTCTATCAGAATATTATATAAATCGCGAATCTCAAAGAGGATTCACACACTCGGGAAGGGATATCCTCCCACTGAGAGAATCATGAGACTCAACAACAGGAGGCATTTTTATGAACCTAATCTACATTGTATTACTCTCTCTTTTCTCAATCCTTGTCCTTTTTACCCTCACAAAACTCATCGGCTACCGACAAATGTCCGAAATGAGTATGTTTGATTATATCAGCGGTATCACCATTGGTTCCATCGCCGCAGAGATGGCCACATCTCTGGAAAATAATTTTCTGGAGCCACTTATTGCCATGATTGTATATGGCCTTGTCACAACGCTTCTTGCTTTTGTCACCAGCAAAAATATGAAGTTGCGACGCATGATTTCCGGTTCTCCATTTATTCTGTTAAATAATGACCAGCTTTATGAAGAAAATTTCAAAAAAGGGCATATTGATCTGTCAGAATTTCTGGTACAATGCCGCATCAACGGATATTTTGATCTTTCTCAGATCCAGACGGCAATTCTGGAGGAAAACGGTAAGATCAGTTTTCTTCCAAAAGCGGCCCAACGCCCGCTCACTCCTCATGATATGAACCTGGATCTTTCGGAGGAAACACTCCTTCCTACCTATATTATGGATGGACACATTCTCCAGGAAAACCTTCATCATTCCGGTAAGGATGAAACCTGGCTTTTCAATCAGCTGAAAGCCCATGGATGCAATAAACCTTCTGAAGTCTTTCTTGCCACCGGCAATCAAAATAATGCCTTGAATGTTTACCAAAAAAACAACCTGGGCGGAAATGATGTAATAAAGGAATAAATATCCATTTTCTACTTCACAAACACAACATTTGGTGTTATAATCGAACAAGTTGCGAAATGACATAATTTGAAGGATTTCATTTTATGTCCTACATTAATTCAATCACATAGATTTCCTGATACAGGAATTGTTAATATTTTGCAACTGTTCAAAGTACATCGTGATACTCTCAGCATGTTCACGATGCGGCATATTGCCCTTGCTTTGAGCAGTTACATATTTTTTTACCATTTTATCCGTGTGACACGGACAGTCGTTTTTTTGTCGAAAACATTTCATCAGAAAAAACCTTAGAAACGGAGGAACATATGAAAGATTTAATCGAAATCAGATGGCACGGCCGGGGCGGCCAGGGTGCAAAAACTGCAGCCCTGCTTCTGGCAGATGTTGCCTTTAGTACCGGCATGTATGTCCAGGGCTTTCCGGAATATGGACCGGAGCGTATGGGTGCACCAATCACCGCTTATAACCGCCTGAGTTCCAGGGTAATCCGCACTCATTCCAATATTTATGAACCGGATTATGTAGTTGTGGTAGATGAAACTCTTCTGGATTCCGTCAACGTTACCGACGGTCTGAAAAAGGATGGCGCCATCGTCATCAATACTTCCCAGCCAAAAGAAGCTCTTCTTCCTAAATTAAATGGCTACGAGGGAAATGTGTTCACTATTGACGCCCGGAAGATTTCCATAGAAGCTCTGGGCAAATATTTCCCGAACTCTCCGATGCTTGCTGCCATCGTCAAGGTAAGCAACGTCATGGAAGAAGAACGATTCTTAGAGGAAATGAGAAAATCCTACGCTCATAAATTCGCATCAAAGCCTGAGGTAATCGAAGGTAATATGAAAGCCCTCTCTCTGGCTTTACAGGAGGTACAATAATGGCATCAGATATCAGCAAATTAGGTTTGGACGTAAAATGGCAGGATATCTCTCTGGGATGTACTGTCGTGGGAAGCTGCACCGCCAAAGAATTTAACACCGGTGAATGGCGTGTAGATACTCCAAAATTTATAGAAGAGAAATGTAAACAATGTCTGCTCTGCGCACCGGCTTGCCCGGACAGCGCAATTCCGATCGTCAATGGAAAACGTCTGGAATTTGATTTTGAGCATTGTAAGGGCTGCGGCATTTGCGAAAAAGCCTGTCCTTTCGATGCGATCATCATGTTAAAGGGGGTAAGATAATATGGCAATCAAAGATCGTTTATCCGGTAATGAAGCCGTCGCTAATGCAATGCGTCAGATCAATCCTGATGTTATGCCGGCTTATCCTATCACCCCATCTACCGAAATTCCTCAGTATTTTACTACCTTTGTCTCCAACGGACAGGTAGATACCGAATTTATTCCTGTGGAAAGCGAACACAGTGCCATGAGTGCCTGTATCGGTTCTGAAGCTGCCGGTGCAAGAACCATCACCGCCACTTCATCCTGCGGTCTGGCTCTCATGTGGGAAGTGTTAAATGTGGCCGCTTCCGACCGTCTTCCTATCTGTCTGGCTCTTGTTAACCGTGCTCTCTCCGGTCCAATCAACATTAACTGT
>JAQYIU010000016.1 GCA_028721415.1 Lachnospiraceae bacterium
ATCAAGCAGTTGAATCAGGAATTAAAGGATTGTGCCGTTATCGAAGGGGTACAGGGCAAATACAGCCTTCGGATTTTTCAGGCAGATCGGTTTCGCGAAATCTATTCGGATATTATTCAATCCGATGAGTTTATGAATTCTTCCAGAAACCGGATGGATTACATGTTCGGTAAGCTGATGTGTTCGGAAGAACCCTTACTCACCGACGAGTTGGCCTATGAGATGAATATCGGCCGGACCACGCTGGTGAGTGATCTGAAAAAACTCAGGGAAGAAATTAAAGACTATCATCTGACCATTATCGGAAAGACCAGCAAGGGATTGATCCTTCACGGGACCGAGGCGGATATTCGAAATTATGTGCTGGAAAACAGTTACGACTCCATCTATCGGGAATATCCCATGGATTCGGAGATCCAGGAAGCGATTGAGGATTTCTTTGAGGAACATTATTTTGAGAAGAATGTGAGAGAATCCTTTGAGCGTTTTGTGACGCTGATGCTGGACCGTTTTCTGACAGGACATTATATCGGACAGCTGTCGGGCAAATATTACAATATGACAGCCCGCCCGGAATTTGCGCTGATTGACGGACTGGTTCAACAATTTGCACAGATCCTTCATGTAGATATTCCGGTGGAGGAAGCGTTATTTATCTTTCTTCCGATCATGGGCATGCGAACCCCCACGGATATTCATGATATGCATTCCATTATGCTGGACAAGAATATTCCGAAATTGACAAAGAAGATTTTTGAGAAGATTCATCAGAAAATGGAGGTCACCATTGAGAGTGGGAACTTCACGGAAGAATTCCTATATCATGTGATGTTCATGATGAATCGGCTTCGCTTCGGCGTACGCTTAAAGAATGCCATGCTGGATGACTTGAAACAAAAATATCCTCTGGCATACCAGATGGCGGGAATTGCATCCGATGTGATACAGGAAGAATATCATTTAGAGGTTACGGAAGACGAGAGAGGGTATCTGGCAGCATACTTTGGTGTTTTTCTCACGGAAAATGACTTAAAGAAAGAAAAACCTTTCCGCATCGCGGTGGTTTGCGGTACAGGACGAGTCACAGCGAGGCTGGTTGCTGTTCAGTTGAAGAAAATGCTGGACAGTTCCGCAGAGCTTACCCTGTTTGCTGATGAAAAAGTAAACACGGAGATTTTAAATGATTTCGATATAATATTGACCACAGTCGAGCTGTCATGTAAGTGTGACAGACCGATTATCCAGATTCAGGAGATTTTTGATGAAAAAGAACTTCGTCATAAGATAGAAAAAGCAAAATATTGGGATCAGATTGACATACCGGTGCTGGATAATAACTGGTTTATTATGAACGGATTGCTGGATGAGAATCGATTCTTTGTATTTGACGAAGAAGAAACCTATGAGTCAGCTCTGGAACAAATGGTGGAAAACCTGGAAATCCAGGGTTATGTAGATGAAGACTTTATGGAACGTCTTCGGGAAAGAGAGAAAAAGGGAACGATGGTGTTTGATCGGGAGATTGCCATTCCCCACGCAATTCAGTATGCGGGAGACAAGCTGGTGCTGTCTGTGGGAGTGTTTTCACAGAATATCGGTCAGGGACAGCAGGAGATCAAGGTGATTTTTCTCATCGGATTGCCGGCAGACAGTGATATGGAAGACGATCTGCTGCTTCGGGTTTATGATGAGATCATCAATGTGGCACAGGATAAAAAGCTGCTTCATAAGATTTCAAAAGCAGACTCTTTTTCAGCTCTGATACAGGCACTGTATCGACAGGCAGGAGATTAGTTACAAAATATTAGAAAAGATGGAGGAATGATTCATGTTAAAACTGGGATTGGTGGTTGCGGCGGCATTTGTACTTCAGATACTTCTTGGGATGATGCAGATGAAGCATTTTTCAGACGAATTTGTGAAATTGAGAAGATGCGGGCGGGTGGCCTGCGGCAGAAAAGCGGGAGGTTTTCATGCCGGTGCCATCGTCATGTTTCTGATTGATGAGGAGGGCTACATAAAAGAAGGTCGGAAAATGGAAGGCGTTACCTGTCTGGCCCGCGTTCGT
>JAQYIU010000017.1 GCA_028721415.1 Lachnospiraceae bacterium
GCATATATTCGGGAACAGCATCTTCTTACTGCACAGGAATTGGAAGAGTATTGCGGTATTCGGATTCTTGATACATTTACTCTGGATGCTAAACCAGAGAGAAAGAAATGTTTCATTGATAGTTTGATCAAAAAGATATTCCACATGGAGCCGGATCCAAATCCAGATGTGAAGATAAAAATGGTATGTGCCAATATTCAGATTCTTGGTCAGAAAAAGAATCTGAAACGAGTGCATATCACAGGGGTGGCATCTTCAGAAGAAGCAGCGAAGATGAAACAGGCCATCTTAAGCCAGATGGATCAAATGGACATCGAAGTGACAGTTGGTGGTTCTGTGATTGCAGATCAGAAATCTTTGGAACAGATGGCCCAGTCAGATGCGGTTGTATTTGTGGAACGCGTGAGAGATTCTGTACTGAAAGAGATTGAAAAAGAAATTGAAATCTGTACTGAGCAGGAAGTACCGATTATTGGTGCAGTTGCAATGAATTAATACAAATTTTACCGCATCAGGAAGATAAATAGAGTAAAAAAATAGTTGCAAATAATGACATTACTCTGTATACATTGTGGAAAGACTGTTCAGACGGCACACAGACTCATCACTGGAATATCGATGGTGAAGCTGAAATGTCATATCGTATTATTGCAAGTGATCTTAAAACAGCAACATTCCAGATTCTTGAAAATAAACCGATAACGAACGGTGATGACAGTACAACCGAACCGATAACGAATGTTGATTCTGGTACGATCAAACCAGCAACGAATCTTGATAACTCTACTACAACAAAATCAGAAAATATTTCAGGAACTACATTGAAAGCGGTATTTGATGGCAAAGACAGTATTACATTAACATGGTCAAAAGTTTCTAATGTCAGTGGATACCAGATTTTGAGGACAGACCAGAAAAATGGAAAATATAAAGTTGTAAAAACCATTTCCAAAAAATCTTCTATCTCATATTCATTTAAAGGATTGAAAAAGAAGAAAATTTACTATTATAAAGTCAGAGCTTATAAGACTGTAAAAGGAAAACGAATATATGGTAAGTCATCTTCCATCAAATCTGTAACAGTTAAATAGTGTAAAAGAATGAAATAACCAACAAAGGCGGCGTCTGCGGTTATGTTATGGTTTTCAGACCATTTTCTGCGACCTCGCCTTTTGTTGTGCGGTATAGTTTAAAATTACTTCTATCGATATACCCTGAGAGGAGCACTATGATATGTGTCGGGTGCTGCATATGGTTTGTATTTTACTTGTCTGGTCATTGGCTCATTACATAATTTATATCCATGCGGAGAACGAAAGTTTTAATATAGTCCAATTTTTTAGTAAGCTATATGATTCTAATTGGAATTATTCTTACTGGTATTTGTATGCATATATTGGATTTCTTCTGTCATTGCCATTGCTGCAGCGGCTGGCACAGAACCTGGCTAACCGGGAATATGTATATCTGACGATTCTTTTTGTGATATTTTACATGATCGTTCCGGTTATGCAATATCTTCTTTGGCAGGGAAACCACAACCTAAATGGAAATTTGTATCCTGGCTGGATTGGCAGCAGCATAGTGATTTATCCACTCATGGGATATTTTCTGCAGCACAGGATAAAAGATTTTTGGAATAAGCGAAGGGTAGTGGTACTTTGGCTTGTAAATATCGGAACGATTTTAGTTTCCTGCTATCTAACCTATTTCAGAGCACAGATTACCGGTGTCTGTGATGAGGCAAATTCTCAGGCATTCCACAGTACTTTTGTGTTGATTAACTGCGTGGCGATATTTGTGACATGTCAATATATCAATAACAACATAACGATTCTGCAAAAAATACAAAGACCGGTCGTTTCGATGGGAGGCTGTACATTTGGTATTTACCTGCTCCATCTCATCATCGAAGACAAAACACCTCTAACCGATTATTTATGGAATCTGCTGCGAGAGCAGATGCATATGCCGCCAATGACATATGCTTTCGTATACTGTGCGATTATTTTTGCCTGTGGGTATGTGATAACGTTGGTTATGAAAAAAATTCCGGTATTGAAAAGGATGGTTTCGTAGGAGATAACATCCCGGATTAGCATGATAAATTTAAATAGCGATATAGATAAAGAACATGACAGGTCAATGAGAGAAATATACGGAATTAAAGGAAGTAATTAACGGTTCCGATGCCGGAACCATTGGAATATTTGCCCGGATTGGTTGGCACCAACAGCCGGTTCGGGCGGTTCCCGCCATCGGAATATTCAGTTCACCTAATTTTTGAGCTGCCGTTTTTAATTTTTCTTCTCTTCTGCCAACAATTACGATATTGGCACCTGCATCATACATTTATTCCGCAATGGCATAACCGATTCCGATAGCACCACCGGTGATTAAGGCTGTTTTCCCTTTTAGTGAAATTTCTTTGAGCATTTTTTGTCTCTCCTTTTATCTTTTGTACCATATTATTATAATTCCTAATCTCTCACCTGTCCAGTAATGATATAGGAAATTTGGCATTCTGGGTACAGATAATCAATATTTTAATGTATTTAACATTTTTGATATTGGTTTCCATTTTTTGGTTGACATTTTTGTAATATGTGTTATACTTTGATTATCAAGAACATACGTTAATAACAAGAGAGGAGATTATTATGCAGAGTACGGGAATTGTTAGAAAGTTGGATTCATTAGGAAGAATTACCTTACCAATGGAGCTTCGTAAGAGCTTTGACATCGGAGAGAGAGAGCCTCTTGAGATCTTTACAGAAGAAGATAAGATCATCATTAAGAAGTATAATCCTAGTGATATCTTTACCGGTCAGTGTGAAGATTTAATTGAATACCGCGGTAAGAAGGTTTCCAGAGATTCCATCAAGGAACTGGCAAGAATTGCAGGTTTTAAGCTGTCTGAGTAAGAAACGTAAGAAAGGGAGCTGCACATTTCGATGTGCGGCTCTTTTTTCTTCGAAAGCATGTCATTGAGATTAAAGTAAAATAAGAATCTTTATTCACAATTGTAATAATTTAATGATAAATAAGCAATAATTGTGTGACAAAAACTTATTTTGTGCGTAACGAAAGATAATATTTCTGTTATGGCTATTTGCTGAGAGACCATCTATAATAACATCATAAAGAGACAGAAGGTCTCGGTTAATCTCAGATATGGGAGGGATTGTTATGAAGAAAAGATGGATGAAATTATTTATGGCAGTCGTATTAATGGGAATTGCTCTTCCAGTTATGGCAGTACATACGGAGGCTGCTTCTAAAGATGTGACGAAGCAGATGGCATCAGATAAAGATTTGAAAAAGGTGTGTAAGATGATGGCTGCATACACCACAGCCATGAATATCAGTGATAAAGCAACAACAGAACAGACAACGCTCTCTCTGAATGATGCGAATAAGTTATCCATAGCGGCTTTTGTTCGTTATAATTATAAAGATGATTTTGGTTATACCAAAAAAGAGCTGAAAGCAGAATCCAAAGCATTGTTTGGAAAGGCAGCATCCACTGCAGTGATCGGAAAGAATAACGCAGATTTGCTGGTTTGTTCCGCAGATAAGAAATATGCAGCAGAACCGTTCATGTATTGTGGCGGTGAGTTTGGTGACAGTGTTCCGAAATATAAGATTACAAAAGTGACCCGGATCAAAAAGAATGTATATCAGGTTGAGATTGATAACAAGCTTGGGGTTTACGGAGAGAAGGGTTCGGAACTGGCAGGAACCACTGTTTTGAAAGTGAAGAAGACAAAAGTTTCCAGATATGGTTATGTCGTAAAAGGCATTACATATAGAAGCGCAAAGTGACAGAGGAAGAAAGGCTTTGTCGCTCTGATAAGGAAGCGAAGCTTCACCGATAAAAGAAAGCGGAAACCGTTCCATTACATGGCGTTATGATATTACAGCGAACAAGGGATAGAAAAGTCTTTGCAGAGACGGACACAAAAGTGTCCGGAATCGAAAGACTTTTCAGACCGGAGTATGCGCATGGTCATACAAATGTAATGGAACGGTTTCCGTATTGTTATGCTTGGAACTGCGCTTCATTAATTTCGACAGCCCCATTATTGTGTTTTGAGCTTAAATAGGATTATAATGTGCCGCCGAAGTCGGTTTGGAGAGCCTGTCCGGTAATCGCACGGGATTCGTCGCTGGCAAGGAACAACAGGATGTTAGCTACATCGTCCGGCATACATGGCTGTACTTTCAGATCGCTGTGTTTTGCCATCTGGCCCATCATGTCAGGATCGAGGGTTGCCGGGTTGGTTCCTGCTACCATAGGGGTAACGATGGTTCCCGGACAAACGGCGTTACAGCGGATGTTTGTACCCGCAAAACGAAGTGCTGTGTGGCGGGTGATTCCGATGATGGCTGCTTTTGAGGATACATAAGCTGCGCCGCCGCATCCCATGACACCAGCGATGGAAGCCACGTTTACGATGGAACCGTAGCCTGTTTTTGCCATTTCTGCTGTTGCAGCACGCATGCAGTACATGGTTCCTTTCTGGTTGATGTCTACGATGCGGTCCAGATCGTCGTCGTTGAAGCGGTCGATTGGTTTGAGGCCTTCTTCGAGAACACCGGCATTGTTTACTAAAATGTCAACTTTACCGTATTTTTCTACGGCTGTTGCAATCAGTTTGTCTGCATCTCCTTTTTTGGAAATGTCAGTCACTACCGGCAGAACTTCTCCGCCAGCTTCCTTGATGGCAGCGGCAACTTCTTCCAGTGGTCCTACTCTACGAGCGGTAATGATTACTTTTGCTCCTTCTTTTGCAAATAATTTTGCAGTGGCAGCTCCAACACCGGAATTACCTCCTGTAATGATTGCAACCTTTCCCTCTAATCGATTCATTATAAATTCCTCCTTATATATGATTTTCTTTTTGATCAGATTCCGATGGAGCGGAATCCGTGTCTTCTGATGTGCTATTTTTGTGTTTTATTTTTCTGATCAGATTTTCTTTCGCTGAAGATGGTCCCAGCAAATAGCGGTCGATGAAGAACAAAATCCCAATAGTCAGGATGGATAACAGGTTCTCCATGGCGGAAGTTTCTTCGATGATCATATGTCGGGCGATGACGAACATAAGGACTTCCAACAGGGTGTCCCGGCTTGGCTCGCAAAGCAGCTTAAAGAACTCAATTCCGATGACAATGCTGAAGATCAGGCCGAGGAATTCCAGAAAAGCTCCCGGTTCACTTTTGTGCTCCAGATAATGGAGAAATGGCTCCCAGAGTGCGACGATGGCACAGATAATTGAAATGAATACAATGATTGCCATGATAACTTCCAGAATCGGTCCCAGATCAGATAATTGAAATTTGTTGTCCTTTTTATGTTTTTCAAACATGGAATATCCTCATTTTCTTTTATTTTAGCATGTGTTTTTTACGGACAACATGCTTTTTTATTATAGCATATGAAATATATTTTTGTCTGCATTTTATTAAATATGTGTTATGATAATTTGGATTATTATTATGGAAGGAAAGGTGTTTGAAAGTGAAAGAGTTGATTAATTTACTGTTGATGATCTTTTCATTGATTGTGATTGGGCTGATTATGAAAAAAACAGGAATTATAGGGAAAACAGGTCAGAAAAATATAACGGATCTGGTGGTGAATTTGATTCTTCCCTGTAATATCATCAAATCATTTATGGTGGAATTTTCCATGGATATTGCCAGAAATTTTGCCGGTATTTTGTTGATTTCTGTGTTGATACAGGTAGCCAGCGTATTGCTGGGAAAGGTACTTTTTGTGAAGACGAGTGAAGAGCGGCAGAAATGTCTGAAGTATGGAATAATTTGCTCGAATGCAGGTTTTATGGGCAATCCCATTGCAGAGGGGGTATTTGGTTCCATGGGATTGACGTTAGCATCGATTTATCTGATTCCTCAGAGAATCATGATGTGGTCGGAAGGAATTGCGATTTTTACGGAGGCACCAAGCAAAAAAGAACTGACGAAAAAGGTGATCACCCATCCTTGTATTATTGCCTGCGGTATTGGTATTGTGCTGATGTTGACTGGATGGACACCACCGGTATTTGTGAATGAGGTAATCACTTCAGTCAGCAATTGCAATACGGCTATGTCCATGATGGTTATCGGAATGATTCTGGCTGATGCGGATCCTCGTACGCTAGTTGATAAGGATATTATTTTCTATACGGTACTTCGTCTTGCCGTCATGCCATTTCTTGTGTGGATTCCGTGTCAGCTGCTCGGAGTAGACAGCCTGGTGAAAGGGGTCAGTGTGCTTCTTGCTGCCATGCCTGCCGGAGCGACGACATCCATCTTAGCGTCCAAATATGACGGGGATGCGGAATTCGCTGTGAAACTGGTTGTATTTTCCACTGCAGCGTCACTGATTTCCACGCCGCTTTGGAGTATGATTCTTCTTTAGGATCATAGGTGGGAATCCACGGTAATTAATTGCTGATGTCGTTCATTGAGTTGTTCGTGAAACGTTGACAAAAATAGCTATCTTATATAAAATGATACTGTTTAGGTAATAGATTATGTTTTGGAAAAGAGGTTATTTATGTTTGAAAAACTGGAGAAAAAGCTGGTAAATGTATTGCTTTTTTTTGATTTATTTAAGATGAAGAAAAAGATTCCGGAGGATTTTACCGGAGTCATGAGAACCCAGGATAAACGTGTGCAGAAGCTGGTTAAGAAAGCGTATCAGATTCCTTTCTATAAGAAGAGATTTGATGAGGCAGGGGTGAAGCCGGAGGATATCAAAACCGGCGATGACCTGTCCAAGCTACCGCTTCTTACCAAGGATGAACTCCGGGCCTGGATGAATGAGGAAGCAAAAAATCCGAAGTATGAGAACTGGTTTCATGATACTACCAGCGGCTCATCAGGTGTTCCGCTGATGCTCCTTGTCTCCCCGAAGGAGAAGGCTTACAATATGGCCAACTGGTTCCGTGTAATGATGACCGCGGGATACAATCCATTTTTTGGGAAGACCATGAGCCGGAAAAGTGCCCACAGTATTACCGGAGGAAGCGATACCTTCCTGCAGCATTTCGGCATTTTGAGAAGAGGCTTTGTGGCACAGTACGATCCGGAGCCGGAGATCGTGAAACAGATCAATGCCTACAAACCGGATTTCCTTTATATGAACAAGAGCGAATTCATGAGAATCTGTCTCTACTGTAAACAGAATAATGTAAAGCTGGCGAAGCCGAAGTTTTACTGTCCGACCGGCGAGAAGATTGATGATACGGCCAGAAAGCTGTTTGCGGAGATTCTCGGACCGGGTATTATCGATTCCTACGGAACTGCCGAGACCGGTGCCGCCATGGTGCGTCTTTTTGACAGCACAGAGTATGTGGTACATAATGATTCTTTTGTGGTAAATATCTACGACGAGAAAAATCGTCCGGCAAACGAAGGAAATATCGTCATCACTCCATTATATAAAACCGATTTGCCGCTGATTAACTATGCCATCGGTGACCGGGGTACCTGTGAGATGAGAGATGGCGTCCGCTTTATCACCAGTGTTCAGGGAAGAATGAACGACTTCTTCCGTTATGATACCGGAGAGGTGACCACCTTCTTTGAAATCGCACCGATCATTGCCCACTGCGACGACATTTTCCAGATTCGTTTCATTCAGGAATCCTACACGAAGATTCATGTCCAGTGCGTGCAGAATAAAGAGGTTTCCAAACTGACCGAAAAAGAGGTGGAAGAGCAGCTGACCGAGAAGCTCAATGCCAAGTTCAAGCATCCGTTTGAGATTGAATATGAGTGGATGGATTCCATTCCGCCGGATAAGAACGGTAAGCTTCGAATGATCGTATGTAATGTAAAGTAAAATGAGAAGGATAACGAGAAAGATATGGAGGAATTTCCATCATGTCAGATAAAAACACAAATCAACAGAAACCGGGAGCCATTCCGGATTCCATTGTCAGTCAGGCACAACAAAGTGCCGCAAAAAGTAAAAATGCGTCCCTGAATAAGCGGGCATTTACGTCAGGATTTTTCTTTATTTTTGCGCAACTGTGTGCCAGAGGGCTGACCTTTGCCATGACACCGGTGTATTCCCGCCTTCTTTCGGAAAGCCAGTATGGTGTGATTCGCGTCTATGAATCCTGGCTGTTGATTGCCTACACGGCCATGTCATTATGTCTCTGGCGCAGTGTGGACGTGGCAAAATATGATTTCAAAGAAAAATATAATGAGTATGTATCCAGTGTTCACAGTCTTTCCTATATTGCGATCGGAGTGTGCTTTGGACTCTGCCTGATCTTTAAGGAACAGGTAAAGAAATTCTGCGGAATGAATGATCTGATGTTTTACATTTGCTTTTTGTATGTATTTACTTACACCAGTATGCTCTACATTCAGCGGAGAGATAAGCAGATGCTGCGATACAAGTTCAGT
>JAQYIU010000018.1 GCA_028721415.1 Lachnospiraceae bacterium
AAAAAATCTGCATACTGCTCTGTCTTGGGGGAATGCAGGAAGACCTTCGCTATCCCTTTGAAGTGGTGGATGCTGTAATAAAACATTTTCCAACGGTAAAAAAAGAAGAGTATGAGAGAGTAGTCAAAGTAGAACAACAGGCAGTTTTTGGGCAAAAGGAACTGAAACCAAATGAGTGGAGAGTGCTGAATGAATTTTATGATAAACTTTTAAGAAGTTTGTATGAGAGAGCATCTATATGGGAAAAATTGTATTTTCGCTATGTGAAATGTATATAGAAGTTTGACTTTTAAGAAATGAGGTGCTATTCTGAAAGAAGCATAAACGATAGTCTTATGACTCATATTAAGGGGAATGAGGGAGTTCTTATGGGAAAAAGAGTGATTACTATAGGAAGAGAATTTGGCAGCGGAGGAAGAACCATCGGCCGTCAGGTGGCGAAGGAACTGGGCATTGAATTTTATGATAAGGATATCATAAGAAATGTGGTAAAAGAAACCGGCTTTACACAAAAATATGTGGAGCAGTATGGTGAGTATGCTCCGTCTGCAGATCAATTTGCGTATTCGTTTGTGGGGCTGGATGATCGTACCTCACCGATCATGCTTTTATGGGAAGCAGAGCAGAAAGTAATCCGCCAGTTTGCAGAAGAGAAATCCTGTGTCATCGTTGGAAGTGCAGCCGATTATATTTTGAGAGACAGAGATGACTGTCTGCGGGTTTTTCTGTATGCAGATGAAGAGACGAAAGAGAAGCGCATTGCGGAATTATATGGAGCGATCAGTCTCAAAGAGAAAAACCGCGTCCATGATATGGATGTGAGAAGAGGTCTTAATTATAAGTATTTTACAGGCCAGGAATGGGGAAAAGCTCAAAATTACGATCTGGCTTTAAATCGGGGAACCCTTGGCATAGACCGATGTGTGGAACTGATTGTGGAAGCAGCAAAATAAATAGATATGGCTTTGTCGCTCTGATAGGGAAGCGCAGCTTCGCAGACAAAAAGAAGCTGCGCTTCCTTTTCGAATAACAAGATTATAATCAGTGTGGCAGATTCAGATAGAAGAATAAGGAGGATATGAAATGAAAATATTGGTAACCGGAGGTGCCGGCTATATAGGAAGTCACACTTGTGTGGAATTATTAAATAATGATTATGAAGTGGTTGTTGTAGATAACCTTTATAATTCCTGTGAAGAAGCCCTGAAGAGAGTGAAAACAATCACAGGCAAAGAGATTACATTTTATGAAGGAGACCTGCTGGACCGAGATTTGCTTGAGCAGATTTTTGACAAAGAAAGACCGGAAGCCGTCATTCATTTTGCAGGCTATAAAGCGGTAGGTGAATCGGTTGAAAAACCAATCGAGTATTATCACAATAATATTACAGGTACCTTAATTCTCTGTGATATCATGAGAAAATATGGTTGTAAGAAAATTGTGTTTAGCTCATCGGCAACTGTGTATGGAGATCCGGCCTTTGTTCCGATTACGGAAGAATGTCCAAAGGGTGTGATTACCAATCCGTATGGACAGACCAAAAGTATGATTGAGCAGATTCTCACAGATATCCAGGTGAGTGACCCATCCTGGAATGTGGTGTTATTACGTTATTTTAACCCGATTGGAGCACATAGTTCCGGGCTGATTGGAGAAGATCCGAAGGGGATTCCCAACAATCTGGTACCGTATATTGCTAAAGTTGCTGTTGGAAAGCTGGAAAAACTGGGGGTTTTTGGAGACGATTATGATACCCCGGACGGCACGGGAGTGAGAGATTATATTCATGTGGTAGATCTGGCAGTTGGACATGTATGTGCACTGCAGCATATCAAAGAAGGAGTATCCATCTATAATCTGGGTACCGGTCACGGATACAGTGTGCTCGATGTGGTGAAAGCCTATGGCAAAGCCTGTGGCAAGGAGATTCCTTATGAAATCAAACCAAGGAGAGCCGGAGATATCGCACAATGTTATTCCGATCCGTCGAAAGCAGAAAAAGAACTTGGCTGGAAGGCACAGTACGGAATTGAGGAAATGTGCAGAGATTCCTATCACTGGCAGTCCAGTAATCCGAATGGATATCAGACTGTATAATGGTAATCGTAAATCATATCGTGGATTTCTCTGCCCGCGAATCTTCTCTAAGATTCGCGATTTTAATTTGGATACCATTGAAATGGAGGAGAAAAGAAAATGAAACAGGAATTGCTCAACCTTAGAAAACAAATGAAGGATAATAAGATAGATGCGTACCTGATCATGACGGATGATTTTCATGGCTCAGAATATGTTGGAGATTATTTTAAGTGCCGCAAGTATATTTCAGGATTTTCGGGCTCTGCCGGAACATTGCTGGTGCTCGAGAAAGAGGCCGGTCTCTGGACAGATGGCAGATATTTCCTTCAGGCAGAAAGAGAGTTAGAAAATACGGGAATCACTTTGTTTTGTTCCGGGGAGCCGGGAGTTCCTTCTATAGAAGAATACCTGGAGAGACATATGGAAAAGGGCCAGACGCTTGGCTTTGATGGCCGCTGCGTGATGGCAGATTATGCAGCCAGATTAAATGAAATCGTGCAGAAAAAGGGCATTCAGATATGTTCAGATCGGGATTTGGTGGGAGAAATCTGGAAAGATCGTCCGGCACTGTCTTCTGAACCAGTCTGGGAGTTGGATTCGATGTATGCAGGAATGACAAGACAGAAAAAAATATCCTGCATCCGGGAGAAAATGAAGGAAAACAGTGCGGACTGGTTTCTGCTGGCATCTCTTGAGGATATTGCCTGGACTTTGAATATCCGTGGCAATGACGTGGAATGTACACCGGTTATGTTAAGTTATCTGCTTATGAGTGAAGAACAGATCATCTGGTATGTACAAAAAAAATGTGTTTCCAATGAAATCTGCAGTTCGCTTGAAAAAGAAGGAATCACACTCCGGGAATATGATGAGATTTTTTCTGATATCAGGAATCTTCCAGCCGGAGACAGTATATTATATGACAGTACACATGTTAATGCAGCACTTTATACCTGTATCCCTTCGGGAGTAAAGAAAATAGATAAGCAGAATCCGACTTTACTTTTAAAAGCCATAAAAAACCCGGTAGAGGTGGAAAATGAACGAATTGCTCATATTCGTGATGGCGTTGCGGTTACCAGATTTATATACTGGTTGAAGACGCAGGTGGGAAAGGAAACGATTACGGAGTGCAGTGCGGCTGGGCATCTGGAAATGCTCAGAAAAGAGCAGGAAGATTATGTGGGTCCAAGCTTTCCTCCGATTATTGCCTATAAAGAGCACGGAGCGATTGTCCACTACTCGGCAGACAAGGATTCCGATGTGCCTCTTATGCCGGAAGGATACGTTCTTGCCGACACCGGAGGACATTATCTCCAGGGAACCACGGATATTACCAGAACCATCGCATTGGGGACTCTGACCCATGAGGAAAAGGAACTTTACACAACAGTACTCCGCGGACATATTCATCTATCTATGGCAAGATTTCTTCATGGCTGTACCGGTGTCAGTCTGGATGGGCTGGCGAGAACTCCACTGTGGGAGAAAGGGTATGATTATAATCACGGAACCGGCCATGGGGTAGGGTATCTTCTCAGTGTTCACGAAGGACCGAACAGCTTCCGCTATCGTCCTGCTGTAAAACGAGGCAATGATTGTGTCTTTGAGGAAGGGATGATCACTTCCAATGAACCAGGAGTGTATCTGGCAGGCAAATTTGGAATCCGCCTGGAAAATATGATTGTATGTGTGAAAGACACGGAAAATGGTTATGGCAGATTTTTGAAATTTGAACCACTCACCATGGTTCCTTTCGATCTGGATGCCATTTTGCCGGAACAGATGACACAGAAAGAAATCCGATGGTTAAATGCCTATCATAAACAGGTATATGACACGATTGCTCCATATTTAAATGAGAGCGAAAAAGTTTGGCTGAAAACGGCTACCAGAGAGATTGGTGATTAAATCCAACCTCCATCAAAACGGATGATCTGCCCGGTCAGATATTCCGGTGACTGCGTGATCTGATAGCAGAAAGCAGCGGCTTCTTCTGCCGTGGCAAATCGGCCATAAGGAACTTCCTCGGCGAGAGTTTTCCGCTCTTCTTCTGAAAAACAACGATTCATATCGGTATCAATAATGCCAAAGCTGATGGCATTCACTGAGATACAAGAGGGAGCCAACTCTTTGGCAAGGGCTTTTGTCAGAGAGTTTATGGCTCCCTTTGAAGCAGAATAGGCAGCTTCGCAGGAGGCACCCACTTCTCCCCAGACGGAGGAGATATTTAAAATACGTCCCTGATGTCGATGCACCATGTGTGGAATTACTGCTCTGCAAGTAAAAAAAACAGAGTCCAGATTCGTCTGCATAATATGATGCCAGCATTCTGTTGACATATCGGAGAGCAGGCCAATGTGTGAGATACCGGCATTATTGATGAGCAGATCGATGGTTCCGAAACGGCTTTGTGCCAGCCTGGCAAGTTGTGCAGCAGTTGATTCCAGGGAGATATCACCAAAAACCGCCTCCACATTCGTGAGAGAAGACAGCTCTTTTTGTGCAGAAAGAAGAGCTGTTTTATCATGTCCTCCATTGATTATGAGATTCCAGCCATGAGCGGCATAATGTTTTGACAGGGCAAGACCAATTCCTTTTGATGCTCCTGTGATGATTGCTGTTTTCATTCTGTTTTCGCCTTTCTATTATTAAATCATTTCTTTGTTTTGTCACTGCCAGTATACCATAAACCGTAAATTTCAGCGAGATTTCTATTCATAACTTGAAATAGAAATAGAATTTTGCTATACTTAACAGATAAAATGGATAGGAGGGCTATGATGAAAAAGCCGAGTTTGATTGCAAAGTTTTTCTCGTTCCTTTTCCGGGTACTTGTGGTACTCGTTTTGATGGCTGCCATTGCGGTTGCTTCTTTCGAAGGAGTGACCTATTATCTGACAGGCAGTTTATATAACCTTAAAAAGGTTGCAGAGGAAACGTCAGATAGTGGCATTTCTGCAGTGAAGGATACGGAAGAAAATGAAATTGATGATAAAAATATGGAGAATACTCTCTTTTTTGTGAACAGCGAAGATGGGATGGAACAGTATATTGCACTGGGAATGCTCAATACCAATACCTATGCCTATGATGTTTTGCTGGTTCCGATCAATGCCCAGGTTACGGTGGGAAGAGATGTTCTGAAAGAGATTCAGAAGAATATGCCGGATGCCAAGAATACAGTGAATCTAAGTGATATTGCCAGAGTGTTTGCCGATGACAAATACGAGATGATTTCAGATATTTTTTCTAATGTTTTGGGGATTAAGATAGCGGGATATGATGTTTTGACGGAGAATAATTTTGTAAAGCTTCTCGATATGGCAGATCCGATCGAATATCATCTTGATAACAGCATCTCATATCGAAATGAGAAAGGGATACTCGAACAGATTGAAGGAGGAGACATCACTTTAGACGGAAGTCAGGCGATGGAACTCATTGCTTATCTGGATGGAACAGAGAGCCAGGAATCCGCTCGTCTGGAACGAACCAGTATTTACCTCCAGAGTTTTATAAAGGCACTTCTGGATGAGAATAAGAGTGAGACAATCGCCAAAAAATATATGATACTTGCGGAGTCTGGTGAAACCAGAGAAGAATCAGAACTGGAGCAGTTGATTGATAAACTCGATGGGGAAGAAATTGCCATACGTATCCTTCAGGGTGCGGAATCCAACGGAATTTTCTCCATCGATTCACAGAAAGCGCAATTACAGATTTCAACATTGATAAAACAGACCGAGGGAAGTACATCCTCAGCATCTTCCACAAAAGATACTGATACAACAGAGAAAGAAGAATCTTCTGTGGAAAGTTCCAAAGAATATTCCATCGAGCTTTATAATGCTGCTTATGTGGCTGGTCTTGCAGGAGAGTGGGAATCTTATCTCGAAGAAGAAGGATATAATATCAGTCTGGTAGGCTCTTATCAGGATGAAGGACCAATATCCACTACAAGAATTGTTGTAGCTGAAGAAGGTATGGGGGAAGATTTGTTACAATACTTCCCGGATGCAGAAATTGAAACCGGAGAGATTGACACAGGAGGAGATATTCAGATTTACATCGGAACAGACAGTACCATTGTCGGGGATGGATCCACGGAAGAACTGACAACTGATGACAGTGAGAAAGATGATACGGAAGAAGCTATTGAAGAGGATACAGAAGAGGAAGATTCATTCGGAACTTCCTCGGGTTCCTATAGTTTTGATACGGACTCCAGATAAGGAGTTCTGAAAGGATTAACGTACAAATCTGCGTTTGTAGTACGACCTGCGCTGGACGCCTGGAAAGGACCTAACATAAAATGAGAGAACATTATTTTAAAAAAGTAAATGTGCTTGGCATAGATGTCACGGTGATGCGCCCGGAAAAAGCGGTAAATGTATCAATGGAACTCATGCGCAAACGAGGGATGGAAACAATTTTTTTTCTCTCTGCTGAAAGTTCGCTTTATTGTGAGAATCAGCCATGGGCTGCAGAATTTATTCAGTCATGCCATATGGTACTTACCGGAGACAGGCATACAGAGATGGCGGCGGCACATAATCAGAACGGGGAAGAGAACAGTCAGGGAATGGGGCAGTTTGCCAATGACTATCTGAAAAGGCTTCTTACAAAATTAAACAGAGAGCACCGTGAGATTTTTGCTGTGATGAAGCATCAGGATTATCTGGATTCTTTGAAGGCATATCTGACAGATTCTTATCCTTCTATTCAAATGAATGGGATTGTATTTGAAGATGAAACAGACGGAGAATCTGATAAGGTTGTCAATGAGATTAATGCCAATATCCCGGATCTTCTGTTTTTATGCCTTCCGGTAGAGCAGCAGCTGATGTTTATTAAAGAGTATTCCGCCATGATGAATACCGGATTATGTATCTGTATTGAATCCATCCAGCCGATGATCAGAAAAGAGACAGAGGAGATTCCCAAATGGATGCATTCTCTTCACCTGGATGGACTTTATCGCTGGATGAGAAAAGAAGAGAAAGTCAGAAAGACCATAGTTGGTTCGATTTTTAAGAATAAAGTTTTGAACGATGTTTCAGAAGAAGAATCCAAACAGAAATCAGATATGAATCAATAATCTTTCTATGTTCTTATCAACATCTGATTGTCTAATAATATGAAAAACAGTCAGAGCAAAATGATAGAATATAGATGCTTTTTACAAAAATCCAAAACAAAGAATTTTTTGTTTTGGATTTGTATACATTTTTCACTATTTGTTAATTGAAATAAAAACTGAGATAGTGATAATGACCAAGAAATAAATTAGAACTATAATAATCCACAAATTTCACCTCAGTTTTTAGTCATTCAAACCATAGCCATGTTGTAATGTTTTGTGTATTATAGAATGGGTATACGTTGAGAATGCAAAGGAGGTTTGTATGACTGGATTATTAATGCAGCATGTTTACAAAGTATACGAAAATGTTTATTCGACCGTAAAAGATATTAATCTCGAAGCGAAAGAGGAAGACAGGATAGTGATCGTTGGGCCAGCCGATGCCGGGCAGTCAACCATTCTTTCTATGATTGCCGGGTTGGAGGATGTGTCAAAAGGCGATATTTACATTGGAGAACAGAAGATAAATAACATAAAACCGAAAGATAGAAAAGTGGCATTGATTCGTGCCAATTATGCCATGTATCCGGAGATGACCGTTTATGATAATCTGGCATTTGGTCTGAAACTTCAGAAATACGACGAGGAAGAGATTCAAAAAAGAGTCCATGAGGCTGCAGAAATTCTGGAATTACAAGATAGCTTGATGAAGAATATGGAAGAGATATCGGAATTTCAAAAGCAGATGATCGTGATCGGACGGGCAATGGTGAAAAAGCCGGAAGTATATTTAATGGATGAACCGTTTGAATGTCTGGATGCCGCTCTGAAACAGCAGGCACTTCAGAAACTGATTCAGTTACAGAAAATACTGAAAAAACCATTTATTTATTGCACGAGTCATTACGAGGATGCCACAATCATGGGAACGCAGCTGCTTGTGATAAAAGATGGAGAAATCCAGCAGACAGGAACACCGAAAGAGGTGATTGATAATCCGGCAGATTCCTTTGTTGCAGACTTTTTTCATGTATCGGAAGAAGTTCATTGTAAAATTTCATAAAAAAAACGAAAGAGGTTGTACATTTTTCTGTATTTCCTCTTTTTTTTTTTGCAGTTTTGTATTAAAATAGCTAGTAAGTCTTATTACTTTTTGGTAAGTTTTTAATGAACTGAAGAATAAGAACGCAATGAGGAGAGAGGAACAGGAGTGATACTATGATTTCGAATCAGATTTTGCAGGACACTATTGATGGAATTAAGGCAATTACAAGAATAGATCTTTGTGTAATGGACACGGAGGGGAAGGCACTGGCATCCACACTGGATGCGGTAGAAGAATACAAAGAGGCGGTCCTCGTGTTTGCGGAATCACTGGCAGAAAGCCAGATGCTGCAGGGATACCAGTTCTTTAAAGTATTTGATGACAATCAGCTGGAATACATTATTCTTGTAAAGGGAGAGACAGATGATGTATATATGATTGGAAAGATGGCTTCTTTCCAGATTCAGAATCTTCTGGTGGCATATAAGGAACGATTTGATAAAGATAACTTTATCAAGAACCTTCTGCTTGACAACTTACTCCTGGTTGATATTTATAACCGTGCCAAGAAGCTCCATATCGATACAGATGTGAAGAGATGTGTATTCATTATTGAGACCAAGAATGATAAAGATAATAACGCATTTGAAACGGTGCGTAATATTTTCTCTACAAAGACCAGAGATTTTATCACGGCAGTCGATGAAAAGAATATCATTCTGGTTAAGGAAGTAAAAAACGGGGAAGGCTATGATGAATTGAATAAAACTGCAGAAGTGATTGTAGATATGCTTAATACAGAAGCGATGACAAAAGTTCATGTCGCTTATGGTACGATCGTCAATGAAATCAAAGAAGTTTCCCGTTCATATAAAGAAGCAAAGATGGCCATGGATGTTGGAAAGATATTCTATCCGGACAGCAATGTGGTTGCTTATAATAAACTGGGTATCGGTCGTCTGATTTATCAGTTACCGCTGCCTCTCTGTAAGATGTTTATTAAAGAGATTTTTGAAGGCAAATCTCCAGATGAATTTGACGAAGAAACGTTGATGACCATCAATAAGTTTTTCGAGAATAGTCTGAATGTTTCTGAAACGTCCAGACAGCTCTATATTCACAGAAATACACTCGTTTATCGTCTTGATAAGCTTCAGAAAAGTACGAATCTTGACCTGAGAGTATTTGAGGATGCGATTACATTTAAGATTGCATTGATGGTTGTAAAATATATGAAATATATGGAAAGTATCGAATATTAAACCTGACAGGACCTTCCGCTGATGTAATTCATTTTGTGAGAAGGTCTTTTCGTCTGTTTAACAGATCTATCACAAAAAAGAGATACAATGTACCAGTACATCGTATCTTAAATAACTCGACCGAATAACTTGCCTGTTTTTCCGATAGCACCATTCAAGGTCGTTATTGGATTCTTAATGGATAGTTGCATAATGAAAGGGGCATGATATGAACGAAGAATTTGAAATACAGGAATCGGCTTCGGAAGAAGAGACTATGACTGAAAAAAGGAAACCCCATAAATGGCGTAAGAGGCTGGGCAAGCTTCTTATGGTTTTCGTAATATTAATGGTTGGATTTGTCGGAGGAGTACTCTTCCTGATTTCCGGCAGCGGAGGCAGTAGTGGTATTAACAATCTGTCTGTTCTGAAAAAAATGATCGTGTTGGAAAACTGTGTTGAGCATTATTATCTGGAGGATGTTGATGAAGATGATCTGGAAGCTGGTGTGTACCGCGGTTTCATGTCAGGATTGAGTGATCCTTATTCCACTTATTATACAAAAGAAGAATATGAACAACTTTCGGAAACTGATTCCGGAGAGTATACCGGAATTGGTGTCACCGTCATGAAAGATACGAATACGGGATATGTTGTAATTGAAGAAGTTCAAAAAGACGCGCCTGCTTACCAGGCAGGTCTTCTGAAAGGTGATATTCTTATGGAAGTCGATGGAACGGATACGGCAACGATTACTCTTCAGGAAACGGTGAACCTGATTAAAAAAGGTGAGAACAAAGAGGTTGTTCTTAATATTAACAGGGATGGAGATAATTTTGAAGTGACAGTTGAAAAATCATCTGTAGAGATTGAATCTGTTACCTGGGAAATGAAAGAAGGAAATATCGGATATATTTCCGTGTCTCAATTTATCGAGAATACAGATGAAAAGTTTATCGAGGCTGTTGATGAATTGGAAGAACAGGGAATGAACAGCCTGATCATTGACCTGAGGGATAATGGCGGCGGTTTGCTGGACACCTGCATCAATATGGTATCCCGTATCATTCCGGAGAATAAATTGATTGTCTATACGGAAGACAAAAACGGGAAAAAGACCGAATATAACAGCAATTCAGACAAAGAACTGAAGATTCCGATTGTTGTTCTGGTCAATGAAAATTCCGCCAGTGCATCAGAAATCATGACAGGATGCCTGAAAGATTACAAGGCAGCTACGATTGTAGGAAGTACAACCTATGGAAAGGGTATTGTTCAGAATATCATTCAGTTGAGTGACGGATCTGCAATCAAACTGACTGTATCAAAATATTATACACCAAATGGAAATTATATCCATAAAGTTGGAATTGAGCCGGATATTACCGTGGAGATGAGCAACGAAGAATGGACTGAATCCAGAGACGATCCAGATAAAGACACACAGCTAAAAAAAGCTTTTGAAATTTTAAAATAACAAAACAGAAAATCTGTTGAGGGGTCCATCAAACGGAGAACCCTCAACAGATTTCTTTGTTTTTCAGAAATTTGCTCATATGATCATCAACATCGTGTTCCAGGGATTTGTCTAAAGAAAAGGTTCGGTAAGAGACACCGGTGGTTATCGTGAGGTGTTTCTGTTCGTAAAGTATATTCAGATAGATTCCTTCGATATCTTCTTCACGGAAGGTACATTTACTTTCTTTTATCAAATAGGCGATGGTAGCTTTTGGCAGTCCGAGAACGATCTTACATCCCAGGGGCAGATGTTTGCCTTTGATGATGTTGAAAACAAAAGGTCTGGCTTCTTTCCACAGACAATAGTTCCGGTCTGTTTTCTCCAGAGTGTCGGTATCAAAAAAATCATGGTTCAGGTGACCGTCCAGGTGATAGGAGATGTTCATCTTTACCGATGCTTCCACCAGATAAAACGGATCAAAGGTTTCTCTGGAAAGCAGATGTGCCATAAAATTTTTAATGTCTGTAATTTGAATTGCAAGCATATTCTTCCCCCATCTGATTGAATAAATTGTCACTTTGCAATATAATAGAATCATACTGATTTTAACATAAGATCATAATTTTGAAAAGTCGGAAAAGGATGAAGAAGATGGATACATTATTTGAATGCCTGAAACAGGGAACGGCACCGGTTCAGGTCGTTGCATTTGCAAAAAAATTTCTGAAAAAAGAAGGATTTGAAGAATTGTATTATGATGGGCTATTTGCACCGAAGGCGGGAGGAAGATACTATATTTCCCCATTTCCGGATGTTTTGTTTGCTTTTACTATGGGGCAGAAAAGAGCTTATATACAATCGCTACGAATGGCTTTTGCTCATGTAGATCAGCCTTGTTTTAAAATAAAGAGTAAGCCGGAGTTTAAATCAATGGAGTGTGCCATGTTAAATGTGGAAGTGTACGGTGGGATGATGGATCATACCTGGTTTGACCGTCCTCTGGGCATGGCGGGAACGGTAGTATTAAAGGGGGAAAAAGTGTTTTCTCCAAAAGAAGTATATTATGATAGTCATCGCCCTCTGGCTGTGATACCAGGGCTGGCTATTCACATGCAAAGAGATGCTAACAATGGCTGGAAGATAGACAGACAAAAAGAATTGATGCCTGTTGTGGCAGTTGGAGGAGCTCAGTGGACCCAGGGGTCTTTTGTGCATTTTCTGGCCGGTGAGCTTCAGGTGGATGCATCTGAAATATTGAGCTATGATCTTAATCTGTATAATTATGATGAGCCACAGATGGTCGGTATTGAGCAGGATTTGATCTGTAGTCCGAGACTGGATAATCTGTCTTCGGTCAGCGCCCTTCTGGAAGCATTTGTGGAGGGTGAGCGAAATAATGGAATAAACCTTATCGGTCTGTTTAATCATGAAGAGGTCGGCAGTTTTTCAAAATCCGGGGCTGATTCAGAGTTGTTCACTGGTGTGCTGGAACAGATTTTTGAGTCGATTGGCTGTTCCCGGAATATGATGCGGGCTTCTCTGGCTAAAAGTTTTTACCTTTCGGTGGATGGTGCCCACGGAGCACATCCGAATTATACAGACCGCTGTGATATCACAACGAGAGCTTATGTAGGACAGGGACCGGCTATCAAAGCAAGCGGAACCTGCAAATATGCATCGGACTGTAAAATGGAAGCGATTCTTGCCGGACTGGCGGAAAAATACGATGTGCCATTGCAGGTGATCAATGATCGAAATAATATCAGAGGAGGAACCACATTAGGACCGATGATCGGATCGCATATTCCGATGACAGGTTGTGATATCGGTATTCCGATGTGGGCTATGCACTCGGCAAGGGAGACCATGGCTCTTTCGGATTATGAGGCTCTTTGTCAGATTCTGACTGCATTTTTTGTGGCATAAAGATTTCTTTTAAAAACAGGTCTATTCCCATCCCTCCCCGCATATACTGCATTAGTATTGGGGAGGGATTTTCATGGAAAAACATAATATATACCAGGATATCTCGGTGAGAACCGGAGGGGAAATCTATCTGGGCGTTGTCGGCCCTGTGCGAAGCGGAAAATCCACATTTATCAAACGCTTTATGGAATTGATGGTACTCCCGGAAATCGCCGATGAAAACGAACGGCAGCGAACCTTTGACGAGCTGCCGCAAAGCGGAACCGGCAAAACAATCATGACTACGGAACCTAAATTTATCCCCAAAGAAGCAGTGGAGCTTCCGATGGAGGATATGAAGATCAAGATCCGGCTTATTGACTGCGTAGGATTTATGGTAAAGGGAGCAGGGGGACATCTGGAAAATGGGCAGGAGCGCCTGGTAAAAACTCCCTGGTTTGATTATGAGGTTCCTTTTACCAAAGCAGCAGAATATGGAACGAGAAAGGTGATCCGCGACCATTCCACGATTGGTATTCTGGTCACTACAGATGGCTCTTTTGGAGAGATTCCAAGGGATTCTTATGTGGATGCTGAAAAAAAGACAGTGGAAGAATTGCTTTCCATTGGAAAACCATTTATTGTACTGTTAAACAGTGACCGTCCTTATTCCAAGGCGACACAGAATCTGGCAGAGAATCTTACAAAAGAATATCGCACGACAGTGATGCCGGTCAATTGTGATCAGCTTCGGCAGGAAGATATTCAGGAAATCTTAAAAAATGTACTGTTGGAATTTCCACTTTCTTCCGTTGGATTTTATCTGCCTAAATGGGTGGAAACTCTGCGAGATGATCACTGGATGAAAAAATCAATTCTCGATCTGGTGAAAACATTTATGGCAGATCGGGAGAAAATGAAAGATCTGTATCAGAAAAAAATCCCGGAAAATGAGTATATCGAATCAGGTAAAATTGACAGGATCCATATGGATACCGGAGAGGTAGATGTCAAAATTCAGATTCGGGATTCCTATTATTATGATATTCTTTCCGATCTTACGGGAATTCCAATCAAAAGTGAGTATCATCTGATCCGTACAATGAAAGAACTGGCAGGCAGAAAAAAAGAGTTTGAGGAAGTGTCTCAGGCATTAAAGGATGCCAGAGAAAGAGGATACGGTGTGATGAAACCAGTATTGTCTGAAATTGAACTGTCTGAGCCTGAGGTAGTGAAACATGGTAATAAATATGGGGTTAAAATCAGAGCAGAAGCTCCGTCCATCCATCTGATCCGGGCAAATCTTTCAACAGAAGTAGCGCCAATCGTGGGGACCCAGCTTCAGGCAGAAGATTTAATTACATATATTAAGGAGCAGGCGGGAGAAGATCCAAAGGAAATCTGGAATGTCAATATTTTCGGAAAGACACTGGAACAGCTTGTGGATGATGGCATTTCGGGGAAAGTGACAAAAATTAATGAAGATAGTCAGGAAAAACTGCAAAATGCCATGGAGAAGATTGTAAATGAGAGCAGCGGTGGATTGATTTGCATCATTATTTAGAATTTTAGAGAGAATTCTTCGGGGCAAAAATATCTCCTGGAGAGTTTTCTCTTTTTGTGTGAATAACATTGTATTTTCATAAAAAAATGATATAGTAATCTGAGAAAACAGGAGGAAAAATCATTGCAAGTAACGATATATACGGATGGAGCTGCCAGGGGGAATCCCAATGGACCAGGCGGCTATGGAACAGTACTGATATATACTGATGGAAAAGGAGTCTGCCACAGGAGAGAATATTCCGGCGGATTTAAAAAGACAACTAATAACCGAATGGAACTTCTGGCCGCTATTGTTGGACTGGAAGCATTGATCAGACCATGTCAGGTGGATCTGTATTCAGATTCTCAGTATCTGGTGAAAGCTTTTAATGAACACTGGATCGAAGGATGGATCAGGAAGGGCTGGAAAAGAAATAAAAAAGAACCGGTGAAAAACGTGGATTTGTGGAAAAGACTGCTGGCGGCAAAGGAACCTCATGATGTCACCTTTCATTGGGTGAAGGGTCATGCCGGACATCCGGAAAATGAGCGCTGTGATACTCTGGCAGTGCAGGCGGCGGAAGGAGACCATTTGCCGGAAGATCCGGGTCTTTCGTTGGGATGACGATTATATGGACATACTTTTTCAAGCTTCTTACAATTTGTTAAAAATGAATAAAAAATGGTGAAAAAAGTGTATTTATTTTAAAAATATGTTATAATTAAACAAGAGATGTTTCTAATAAGGGCAGAAGAGACATCATGTAGTAAATACCCAACCAGGGGGTGATTGTATGGAAATACAACTTTGGAGAGAACTGCTTGACCCTTATCAGCTGGCTGTCGATGAGTTGATCGTGAAGTTTAATCACATCATTACTGAGCACAGGAATCGGGGGGTATATTCACCAATTGAGTTTGTAGATGGAAGAGTAAAAAGCATTGCAAGTATTTTAGATAAAATGAAGCGGAAAGATGTTTCCATGAACGATATCGAAGAGAAGATTGAAGATATTGCCGGAATCCGGATTACCTGTCAATTTGTCGAAGATATCGATCGGGTCGTGAATCTGATCAAACAGCGCACGGATATGAAGGTCAAATGTGAGAAAGACTATATTAATCATATGAAGGCAAGTGGATATCGAAGCTATCACATGATCATATCATACATAGTCAATACGGTGGAGGGAGAAAAAGAACTCAGTGCAGAGATTCAGATACGGACGATGGCAATGAATTTCTGGGCTACGATTGAGCACTCCCTTCAATACAAATATAAGGAGAACATACCGGAATACATTCAGCAGAAGCTGATCGATGCCTCTCAGGCAATTGTAGAGATTGATCAGGAGATGTCCGATGTCCGGGATGAGATCATGGATGCCCAGAATTCTCACAGAAAAAAAGAGAATCTGGTGAAAGATATCCTGAATAATATTCAGAACCTTTATAAAGTGGCGAATAAAAGAGAAGTTACCAAGATACAGGACGAATTTTATAAAGTTTACATGATGGACGACATGATGCAGCTCAAACATTTTGCAAGACAGCTTGATATCATATCAGAAGGATATCGAAGCCAGAGCCTGACATAACAGGGAGGAAAAAATGAATTTACCGGAAGCGTATCAGAAGAAGATACAGAGCCTGCTGGGCGATGACTATGATAATTATGAGAACAGTTTTGCACATCACTGCGGGCAGACACTAAGGGTAAATCAATTAAAAATGATGCCGGCGGAATTTTTCCGCCGGTTTCCTTTGTGTCACAACGATAAGAAATTGCGTCAGCAGGATATGGAAAATGACAGCAAGGCATATATAAAATGGAAAAATGTTCCATGGTGCGAGAATGGATTTTATTATGAGGGAGAGGATCGATTATCGTTGCATCCTTATTATTTCGCCGGTGCCTACTATATTCAGGAGCCAAGTGCCATGGCACCGGCTTCTTTTTTGCCGGTCGTACCCGGTGACAGAGTGTTGGATCTCTGTGCAGCTCCTGGCGGAAAGACCACGGCTCTTGCAGCAAAACTACAGGGAAAAGGAGTTCTGGTTGCCAACGATATCAGTATTTCCCGCTGCAAAGCATTGTTGAAAAATGTGGAGATGGCTGGTGTCAGAAACTGTATGATTACCTGTGAGACACCGGAGAAGCTGGCAGAGCATTTCGGCAGTTATTTTGACAAAATACTGGTGGATGCGCCTTGTTCCGGCGAAGGGATGTTTCGGAGGGATCCGTCAATGATTAAGAACTGGAGTCCCGAAGAGGTGGAACGCTACAGCACGATCCAGAAAGAGATTCTATATACGGCAGCCTCCATGCTGAAACCGGGAGGTTACCTTCTTTATTCTACCTGTACTTATTCGCCGGAAGAAAACGAGCAGGTGGTGGAGAGTCTTTTAAATTCGGATTCCTCTTTTTCTCTTGTGGAACTTCCTCTTTACGAAGGTGTGGATCAGGGACATCCGGAATGGACCATAGATCAACGGGAAGAAATCAGATATTGCCGACGGTTCTGGAATCACCGGGTGGAAGGAGAAGGACAATTTACTGCATTATTAAAAAAGGCAGAATCAGATGCAGGAGGAACGGACAGAGAGCAATCTAATACAATAAATCATTCTAATGAAGGTTTCGATTTGGCAAAATTGGAAGTCAATCATTCTGTGAACGAAGAAAATGATTATATGAAAAAAGCAAAGAAAAAGAAATCAAGAAAAGGGAAAAAAGGAATGGGAAAAGGCAATCAGATGGAAGCGTTATCTGGAAACATTCCGGATGAACTGTTTTCATTTTTTAAGAAGTTTTCTTTTGCTGTTCCAAAAGAACGGATAGAGCTGATCGAGGAAAGAGCATTTCTTTTGCCGGAAGATTTGCCCGATTTTACAGGAATACGTGTGGTTCGTTCTGGATTATATCTTGGGGATTGTAAAAAGAAACGTTTTGAGCCAAGTCAGGCTCTTGCCATGGCACTTATACCGGAAGAATATTCAAATACACTTTCTCTTTCATTGGATGATGACCGCATCGAAAAATATCTTCGGTGTGAGACGATCAATGGACAGGCTGACGATGGCTGGGTTTTAGTATGTGTGGATGATCTGCCTCTTGGCTGGGGAAAATGTTCAAGAGGAACGATAAAAAACAAATACGCGGCAGGATGGAGAAAAGTATGAAACAAATGCGACTGGATAAATATCTGACAGAAACCAGAGGAATGACAAGAAGTGAAGCCAAACAGTATCTGAAAAAAGGTCGGGTGACCGTCGATGGGACCATAGAAAAGAAGCCGGAGAGAAAGATTGACCCGGAAAATGCAACGGTGTTGGTGGACGGAGAACTCTGCCGGTATGCACAGTTTCACTATTTTATGCTCAATAAACCCCAGGGAGTGGTTTCGGCAACAGAAGACTTCAAAGAGAGAACCGTGCTTGACCTCATAAAAGAACCTGTGAAAGATCTGTTTCCGGTGGGCAGATTAGATAAAGATACCGAAGGACTCCTGCTTCTCACCAATGACGGAGTTCTGGCTCACGAGCTTCTCTCGCCGAAAAAGCATGTGGAGAAATGTTATTATGCAGTTCTGGACGGACCGGTGGGAGAAACAGAGCAGGAGCAATTTGAACAGGGGCTGGATATCGGGGATGAAAAACTGACGCTACCGGCCAAACTTGAACCCCTATCTGACGGAAAAAATGGAGTGTATATTACAGTCTGTGAGGGGCGTTTTCATCAGGTGAAGCGTATGGCGAAGGCGGTTGGCAGGGAGGTCCTGTTTCTGAAGCGGATGTCCATGGGAAGTCTTCAGCTTGATCCGGAACTTAAGACAGGGAGTTATCGAGAATTGACCCGGGAAGAAGTGGAACTTCTAAAAAGATAGAGGGGACAGACAAAAAACAGACGACGGCAGGGCCGATTATGGAAGTTCTTCGTCGACACCCTCACCCGGAGGTAAAGATTTTGATTATAGTCGGGCAGTCCCGTATGGACCATACAGTCCATACGGTCAGGGCTTCGCCCATTTTTAAGCAGAGATAATGTGTCTTTTATGCAAGCACAAGGCACATTACTTCTGCTTATTTTTCTGCCCTCTTTTATGAGTTTCCTCCGGGTTCACAGGCCGACGAGCGAACTTCATAATCGGCCCTGCCGTCTGGGAGTTGGTATCCCGAAGGATGGTAAATCCCGACATAAAGAAGTCTTGCGTTACCCAAATATACCGTTTCATATATATATGAAAATTGCCTTCCGGGAAAGGTGGAAATCTCATCTAGGGCAGTCTATCAAGACGAGATAGATAAAGACGAGACCGAGAAGATATTGGACGGAAATCAACGTCTGGATGGACAGAACACGGAAGCAAATTCTATAAAAGAACAGACTGTATATTATGATATCCGTTTTGGTGCAATCTTGCCAGGAGAAAAAGAAACGATCAAGGTTATTATTAATCTGGAAATTCAGTTGGATGATACGCCAGGATATCCTATTGTGAAGAGGGGCTTTTATTATTGTGGAAGGATGATATCAGAACAATATGGAACTGTGTTTACAAAAGAAGAATATGATAAATTAGAAAAAGTATACAGTATCTGGATTTGTCCAAGTCCAGTCAGAAAACGGAAAAATGGAATTTTCAGATATCATATTATGGAGGATACGATTGTTGGCGAATCCTATACAGATTCAGACGATTATGATATGATAGAAGTAATCATACATCGTATTACCATAGTGGGAAGAAAGGGAACCAGTGGATTTTATTATTATGTGGATGGTCATCTGACAAAAGAAGAGGCCGTTTTGCAGAGTGAGAATAAGAAGTTAATTTACGTGAATAAGATTACGCTGTAAAAAAGGACAACGTAGTTGATAAAAATATCAACAAAGGAGAAAAAAAGTATGGAATTATCAAAATACATGAAAAGTATCATCGATATGGACAGGGCGTCGGTGGTAATCTGTGATCTGGAGCACACGATCATTTATATGAATCCGGCAGCCGTTTATCGTTATGGTAAGAGTGGAGGCAGTG
>JAQYIU010000019.1 GCA_028721415.1 Lachnospiraceae bacterium
CTACAAGAAGCAATATGGAAAACGTTTTGTGAAGTTTATGGTTCTTCTTCTCCGCAGAAAAATATACAAACGCCACAAAAGACATGATCATTAATAAAGCAATTTCCATTCGCACCATAGTTTTTCCCTCCTCATATATCATAATTATATCGCTTTCGGCGGATTAGCGATAGTTCAAAATGCAGAGCAATGTGTCAATTTTATAGATATCCTCTTTGAGATTCGCGATTTTAACTCTTTCCAGAAACTGGTTGTCTATTTTCAGCAAAAGAGTTATAATGACTTTCGATAATTTTTATCAATAAAAAAGAGGAGGAAAAACATGAATAAGACTATATCAGATGCTGCTCTTTCCATCATCAAAAAGATGCAGCAAAATGAATTGACAGAAAGTGTCATCTATCAGGAAATCGCCAAATTTGCCAAAGGCGACGAAAATAAAAAGACGCTTCTTCGTCTTTCCAGCGAAGAAAAAGCCCATTATGAAATCTGGAAAAGTTATACCGGCATTGAAATGAAACCGCAGAAAGCAAAAGTGTTCAAATATAAAATGATCGCCCGCCTTCTCGGCTTCACTTTTGCTGTAAAACTTATGGAGAACGGAGAAGAAAATGCCCAATCCGAATATGAACTTCTGGCAAAGGAAGTGGAAGAAAGCGTGAAGATCCGTCAGCAGGAGGAAGAACACGAAGCCGCACTTCTCGGTATGCTTGACGAAGAAATCCTTCAGTATGTGGGAAGTATGGTTCTTGGACTGAATGACGCATTGGTGGAACTGACCGGTTCTCTGGCTGGTTTTACTCTTGCCATGCAAAACACAAGACTGATTGCCTTGTCCGGTCTGATTCTTGGAATCTCCGCCACCTTCTCCATGGCGTCCAGTGAATTTCTGTCGGCAAAAAGTGAAGGACGAAGCGATGCTCTGAAATCTTGTACATACACGGGAATCGCCTATCTGGTAACTGTGGTACTGCTCATTGCTCCTTATCTGATTTTCGGCAATGCACAGTATATGCTGGCTCTTGGTTGTATGTTAGTGATCGTCATTTTGATCATCGCAGGATTTACTTATTATACTTCTGTGGCACAGGATCAGCCATTCAAGTCACGATTTATCGAGATGGCCACCATCAGTATCAGCGTGGCAGTGCTTTCCTTCCTGGTTGGAAAAATTGCCAAAGTGTTTCTTGGAGTGGATCTGTAGGAAAACAGTTCCTGACCCTATGACAGGGAATCATGCATTTGCATGGAATCGTTGCCATATTTTTTTATGAAAAAGCGTGGTACCTATGGTATGGATAAGCATCCACGCTTTTTTCATAAATCTTTTGCCTACGATTCCATATCCAATCCATGATTCCCTTCCATTTATGCTACACCCAATGCCAAATGCTGTTTTTGTTTCCGAAGGCTGTGGCATACAGCCGGAAAAATAGCCGGGCTTTCGTAACAAAAAACCGACCTACTGGTCTTTTGTCCAGGACAAAAGGCTTAGATAAGAGGAATACATTAATTCATTTTCTGGAATACCAGACAGGCTGCTCCGAGTAATCCGCAATCTTCGCCGAGGGCGGCCGGTACAACACAGATGTTTTCTTTTAAGGAATCGTATACTTTTTCTTTTACTCTTCCTTCTATCTCTTCGATAAAGCCCGGGATTTTTAAGGCGACACTTCCTCCCAGTACAAAGATTTCCGGATCAAGAACTCCATACAGAATTCCCAAAAAGCTGGACAGATATTCATAGGCATCTTCCATGATTTCCTGTGCCTTTTCGTTTCCGCCCTGAGCCAGTTCATAAACTTCTCCAGCATGGGCGGCGTCAAGGCCTGCTTCCTGTGCTCGTTTTGTGATGGCTGTGCCACTTGCGATGGATTCAATGGAGCCTTTTTTTAAATCTCCCTGACTTGGACCATTTTTCCAGAGAATGGAGTTGGCCACTTCCTGGGCAAAACCGCGTCCTCCGAGAAAAATCTGTTTATTTACGCAAAATCCTGCTCCAACCCCGGTGGAAATGGTCAGGAACTGCACATAATTTTTATCTTTTCCTGCTCCGATCGCTGCTTCTGCGAGGCAGGCAAGGTTGGCATCATTTTCCAGATAAACAGGTATTCCGGTAACTTTAGCAAGTTCTTCTGTCAGATGATAATTATGCCAGCCCGGTAAGTTTGGCGGTGTCAGGATAATTCCTTTTAAGAGATCCAGGGGACCAGGACAGGAGATTCCGATTCCTTCTACAGATACTTCGAAAGATTCTATGATTTCCTGAATTTTTTTCATGGTTTCGTCAGGGTTGTCCGGACTGGTGGAAAACTGTTTTCTTTCTAAAATCTCATACTCTTCGTTAATTAGGGCTACTCTCGTGTTGGTTCCCCCAACATCAATTCCTACTGCATATTTCATAAGTAAGTCTCCTTCTTTTCAATCATTTATTCTATTTCTTTCCAAAAAAAATGGGCGAAAACGAATCAAAATATCAGCATTTCAATCCGGTTTCGCCCGCATCTCTGAAAAACCGAACTCTCTGATTTTTCAGTATATTTTAAAGGTTATTCGCTATGGAGTATTTGTTATGAGTTATCTTCTTTCCATTACTCTTTCTGGATTATTCGTAGTAGTATTTTACTTTATCAGCAGAATCGAATAATCTTACTTTTTCTTCTACCACTGCTTTACAAGCTTCGATTGGTTCTGGGTAGATTTCCAGTGGTTCTCTGTATTCCGGATGCTCTTTTAATACTTCACGACATTTTGTATAGAAAGCAACTTTGATATCGCTGGAAATGTTGATTTTGGAAATACCAATTTTAACTGCTTTTGCAATTTCTTCGTCTTTGTTGCTGGAACCACCGTGTAATACTAATGGAATATCCAGTGTATCTTTTAATGTCTGTAAAATGTCAAGACGTAATTCCGGTTTCATATCTGCAGGGTAGATACCGTGAGCGGTACCGATTGCAACAGCCAGTGTATCGATTCCTGTTCTTTCTACGAAATCTTTTGCCTGATCTGGATCTGTGTATATGATTCCTGTTGTTCCACCTTCGATGGAGTTGCCTGTTGTTCCGATTGTACCTAATTCACTTTCTACAGATACATTTACAAGATGAGCTACTTCACATACTTTCTGAGTAATTGCAACGTTTTCTTCGTAAGGAAGTTTGGAAGCATCAATCATTACGGATGTAAATCCTGCACGAATTGCTCTCATAACAGTTTCAAATGTATCACCGTGATCTAAGTGGATAACTACAGGTACGTCTGTTTTAGATGCTTCGTAGATCATGCTCTGGATTAAGCTTTCTTCTACGAATTTTAATTCATCCGGAGATAACTCCAGTATAACAGGGCTCTTTAATTCTTTTACTTTCTGCATAACAGCTTTTAATAACTGGTCACTACCAATATTAAATGCCGGTACAGCAAATCCTTTTTCATCTGCAACTTTTAAAAGTTCTTTCATGTTCATTAACATAGTTCTATATCTCCTTTATAATGATTTTCCTTCTGATTTAGACAGTCTGATATATTTCTTTACTAATTCCTGGCTGTCGATTTCTACCTGATGCATCATCACCCAGTAATTGATATCTGGGTTTTCTTCCAGTTGTCTCTTAATACTTGCTACATTTGCATTCATGAAATCACAGCCAACATTAATTTTGTTGATACCGTATTCCACGCACTTTTTGATGTTCTCATCGCCGGAACCACTGCCGCCATGGAGGACGAGCGGCATGTGGGTCAGTTCTTTGATTTTTTTCAACACTTCAAAATCGAATTCCGGTACATATCCTTCCGGATAGTTTCCATGTGATGTACCAATGGAGATGGCCAGAGCATCAATTCCTGTTTCCGTTGCAAAACGAAGGGCATCGTCCGGATTTGTTTTCATCGCTTCATCCGTATAATTACCGCCTTCACTTGCACCCATGCAGCCTATTTCTCCTTCGACACTGGCATCAAACTGCTTTGCAAACTCTACTATTTCTTTTGTCATTTTGATATTTCCTTCCAGATCATATCTGGAAGCATCTACCATCACGCTGGAATAACCATCGACCAATGCCTTCTTTAACAAACCAATGTCTTCCCCATGGTCAAAGTTCAGTGCAACTTCTACGCTAGCTCGCTCTGCGAGTTTTTTTACTACCGGTGCAATCAGATTACTGTCGCAATGATTTACCATATGCTCCTGCACAATATTAACAATAATCGGCGCTCTTAATGTCTGTGCTGCTGTAATCACTGCTCTCGCTGTCTCAATATTGAAACAGTTGATTGCCATTACTGCATAATTTCCTTGATTTGCCCGCTCGAGCATTCCTCTCATTGATACATACATAATTATCTATCCCTTTCCTGTCCTTTCCTGTCCTTTCCTTAAGAAATCTTCAGATCGGAGAAATCAATATCTTCCTCTTCTTCAACTTCTACTGTAGTTTCTACCGGTTTTTTCTTGAGAATGAATAATAACAATCCAGTGATCACGGAACCAATCAGGAGAGCCAGGCAGAACATTAATGGTTTGTTCATTGCCGGTACGATGAACATACCGCCTGATGGAACCGGTGATTCAACACCCCAAAGCATGGATAAACCGCCACCGATTGCTGCACCTACGGTACAGGAGAATACGGTTTTTACCAGGTCATTCATTGCGATTGGGATAACACCTTCTGTAATCATACAAATACCCATTGGGAAAGCAATTTTAATATTATCTTCTTCTTCTTTGGTGTATTTTTCTTTCTTTGTTAATTTAGATAATGCATAGGAAATTGTTACACCAAATGGAGGTACCATGGAAGCAAGAATCTTAACGGCTTCCGGACCCTGTACGCCTTCTAACAGAAGACCATCTGCAAATAAGGAAGCTACTTTGTTTACAGGACCACCAAAGTCGAATGCTGCCATACCACCCATGATGGAACCAAATACGAATTTAGCACTTCCCTGCATTCCTGTCAGGAAGTTTGTTAACGCTTCTGTAAGCCATACAATCGGAACACCGATTACGAAGAACATCAACAAACCAACAACAATGGAGGAGATGGTCGGAATGATCATCATTGGCATTAAACCTTCTGCCCATTTTGGAACTTTCAGGTTCTTTTTCAGGAATAATACGAAGAAACCAACAATATAACCACCTAACATTCCACCTAAGAAACCTGCTCCGATTTCTTTTGCGATACAACCAATCAATAAACCTGGTGCAATACCTGGACGGTCTGAAATGGAGTACGCAATTGCTGCGGAAATAACCGGTGCCAGAAGTCCCATACCAAATACACCAAGACTGGTAAGAGCGGCTGGAATACTGTAAGCCTCTTTGTAATTTTCAATAACATATCCTCCGGTCAGATTACCGATGGCAATCAGAAGACCTGAAGCAACAACCAATGGAAGCATGTAAGAAATTGCTGTCAAAGCATGCTTCTTTAACTGTAATTTTTTCAGCATAATACTTTCCTCTTCTTTCTTATCTTGTTTTGTGTTTTTTAACCTCTTTTTGTTTCTTACTTCATTACTTTTTTCTCAATGGTCTGAAGTAATTTCTTTGGAGCTTTGATAACCGCTTCGGTCGGTACTTCAACAGTAGGAAGTCCTTTGAAACGATCTTTGCCGCCAACTTTGATATCAGCTGCGATCAGGGCTACGTCTGCTTCAGCGATCTGCTCCGGTGTCAGTTCATCCTCTGTTCCGATAGTTCCCTGTGTTTCAATGTGAGCTTCAAATCCAAGCTCCTGAGCTGCTCTCACAATTTTCTCCTTAGCGATATAAGTGTGAGCAATACCTGATGTACAAGCTGCGATTCCAACAATTTTCATTTTGTTGCCTCCTTTCTTTTCATCTCTTGATGGCTTAATGATACAATAATTTTCCCTGCTGTGTTCATTAACTGCGGGCGTTTTAATGCGGAATATTTTTGCCGGATCCACCGTAAAATCTTCTAAAAGGACGGGATTAATACGGTAGTTTTTTGCCGGATTCGTGTAAAATATGCGTAAAAGGACGGATTAATGCGGTAATTTTTTATATATTAAAATGAAAAACAATACCGTCTGCCGTTACATTTCACAACTGCCGCGGCAGGCGGTATTACAGGTTTTGTCAGTATTTTTTATCTTTTAGTTAAAATACACTCTTTAAATCTTCTACTGTTTTTGCAGCCAGAAGAGCTTCAATTGCCTCATCATTTCCAAGCTTTCTGGCAACCTCTGCTAATAATTTAAGATGAGTCATAGCATTTTCATTATCTTTTCCTACTGCAAAAAGGAAAATAAGTTTAACTCCTTTTCCATCCAGAGTTTCCCACTCAATCTCCTGATCCATCTTACCTATGGCTATACCAACCTGAGTTACAGAACTGCTTTTTCCATGAGGAATTGCCACATAATTTCCAATTCCTGTCTGACCCTGAGATTCTCTGAAATAAATATCTTCCACATATTCTTCCACGTCTGCAATATATCCGGCATCTTTTAATTTACCTGCCAGATAGGTAATAGCTTCTTTCTTATCAGCCGCTTTCATATTGAGGTCAATGACCCTCTCGTCCAACACTTCTCTTACATTCATCCTTCTTTTCCTCCTAATTTATCAATGAATTAAATATTTATATATTTCTATACTGGATTCCATTTCTTTTAGTCTGGAAATCGCTTCTTGATTTTCAATCAGTGACACGTATTCTTTATAGAATAACTGAATCCGGTTAATTTCCTCTTTTGTTATCATCTTGAATCCTAAAAGGAAAATAATCTGAACCAGTTCATTGTCCCACATGATCGGTTCTTTTAATATGGCAATGGCTACTTTGGATTCATTTACCTCTGTCGGTGAACCATGAGGCAAACTCACTCCATTTCCGATGGAAGTGGTTGTCTTGGACTCTCTTTCCATGACTGTATGGAAGAAATTCTCTGTGACGAACCCTTTTCTTTCCATGGCATCACACATTACTTTTAAAATTTCTTCTTTGGAACTCACTTTCTCTTCCACAAAAATAAGTTCCGGTGAAAATAACAGACAGCATCCCGGCGAGAAACATTTCTGTGACGCCTGTATTTGAGAGCCCATGACATTCAGATGATTTCTCAAAGTCATAATTCCTTTTTCACTGAGCATATTCGGAATCACAACGATTCTCTTATCTTTCTCTTTCATTTCTGTCTGAGAAATAATAATGTCCGCATCTTTGTGATCCATCAGTCGAAATTCATGGGTTCCCACAAAAGAAATCTCCGTAATTTCCGGAATTGCTTTTCTGATTCTTTCTTTTATGAGCTGTGCATGTCCCATGTTAGCTTTCGTCAGGAAAACAGCTTTATATTGGGTAAATCGCCTCTCAATGGATGCCTGAATATAGAGCACGATATATCCAATCTCATCTTCTGTAATCTGAAGATTATAATATTCATCAAACAGAATACTGATGGCCCAACTTGCCCGGAATACGTGTTTATATTCCAGTTTTATAAATTGACTTAAATCATTCTTTTCCGGTGTTCCATAACGTAACCGGAAAATCGTCGGTCTCAGATGAAGAATCAGACTTTCTTTTAATTGCTGGTCCCCCGAAAAATCTACGTCCAGTATATTTCCGATGACGGCCAGTAATTTATCCACAAACTCAAGGAGCTTATTGTCATATTTCTTTACATCTTCCAGACTGACCCTGTCCTCTGAAAAACCAATGAATTTCGAACATAAAATCTGAATGGATAAAAACAGAACTTCTTCTTCCGTAAAACGAACATGAAATTCATCTTCCACTTCTTTAAATATGGCAACGGTAAATTCATACTCATTATATTTCTGCAGTAGTTCCAGTTCTTCTTTATTATGGGTTCCCACAAGGGAATATCCGAATTCCTTTCTCTTATATGCCAGACAACAATAAATTAAAATCTCATAAAATGACTCGTCTGTAAAATGATTCTTCCAGGAATTTTCTGCCCGGATAATACATTTTTCCATGGTAGACACATTGATGTTTGTGAAGAAATAATCCAGATTTTTCTGAATCTCCTCACGCTCTTTTTTCTCCATGATGAGATTTTTCAATGCAATTCGGTAAGAACTTTCTTCTCCTTTCAGACAATATCCTTTGCCTCTCTCATTGACCAATTTGATATTATACTGTTCCAGCCACTCTTCACATTCCTTCAAAACTTTTAAAACTGTTGGCACACTCAGATAGAGCTGTTCCGCCAGCTTCTGGGTCGTTATTTTCTGCCACGGCCACAGATTGAAAAATATCTTCAGAATCTCGGTGACTCTCTCTTTTGGATTATATTTTCCAGCCAGATTATTTCCTTTCAAATCAATTACACTGGAAAGGGCTTCCTTCTGCTGTGGAGTGGAATCAAACCAAATTCCCACTCTCGGTTTACGCTGGATGGTTCCAAAATCATTCTCCCGAAGATAATCATCCAGATCGTTTAATTTATTCCTCACAGACTTCTCTGAAATACCCACTTCCTTTGCAATTTTTCCCATGGATACGATCTCACCATCCATGATAAAATCCAAAATCTGCTTCATGTATAATTCATCTTTTGACTGTTTCATTCCCCCCGGCCTCTCTTTCTAATAATTATCTACCGGTCAATTCCTCCCTCTGTTCTTTTATGTTTATAATTATAATATAGTTCTTCTCACAGGGTTATTAATCGCGGTCTTTTTAATGCGGTAGTTTTTTGACTGTCTAACAAAAAGTTCCTTAATTTTACCTTTTTAAATACGGACATATTTAAAAAAGGATCAGAACCGGTGAAGACTACAGGCTCCAAATTGCTGCAACATTCACAGTCCTGACCCATAAAGAAACTTAAAAATGTTAAAAATTACTCTATTTAAAACACAAAATTTTCTTTTAGAAAACAAAACAATCTAATTCTGTTGTTTTAAAACATCCCATGCCTCATAAAGCATTTTTTCTGTAACCGGATATGGATAATGTCTTACATCAGACATGGAAGGAATTCTGGTAATGGTCTCCTTAAATTGTTCTTCCGTAATATCAATCTGTTCAACGGAAACGGGCAAACCAATACTCTGATTAAAATCATATATTTTTTGAAATTCTTCCTTTTGTCCATCACAAAGAAGCGCAAACAACACACCAAAGGCAACCACTTCTCCGTGGAAATGTTTTTCTTCAATCACCGGATATTTGGTCAGTGCATAGAAAATGGCATGGGCGAGACCGCTGTTATAGTCCGGGGTGAAATCTCTGGTAAGAAAAATAGATGCGATTCCTGTAGTAACGATGATGGACAGGGCAATCTGTTCTAATTCATAAGAAGCTATCTGTTTTTTATGATCTTCCAGTCCTTTCTTTCCATATTTTAAAATAGGATCTTTACACATCTGGCTGATATTAACTCCCAGAGCTGTATAATGTTCCAACGTTTCGTCTCTGGAGGAAATCGTCGCTTCATAATATTTGGCATAAGTATCGCCAATTCCTGCCCACATATATTTTACCGGAGCCTCGGCAATGATTTCTGTATCAATAAAAGCATGCATTACCGGTCGAATAAAGAAATGTGGTTTAAGGAAAGTACCATCTTCATTATACATGATGGAAACAGAGGTTGTGGCAGCACAGTTTGAAGCGATGGTCGGAAAGGAGAAAATCGGTTTGTCATCGTCAATACACAAACATTTACAGGTATCGACAGCCTTTCCCCCACCGACTGCAAACACCATGTCGGCTTTCTGATAGATCTCCAGATTTCTCAGTCGCTCCACCGCGACATAACTACATTCGTGTCCGTATAATTCCACACCAATGATCTCTAAACATGAACCTTCCAATGCTTTTCTGATTTTCGGTTCTGCTACACTTAGGGCTGTTTTTCCTCCAATGAGAAGAACGGTTTTTCCGTAATCACGGCATACATTTACTATTTTTGAATAAATTTTATCTCCAATGGAATAACTTGGGAGATGCATTTCATAATTATCCAGTCTCATTTCATCATTTTTCCTTTCCCAATATTACTTTCTTCGTATCAAATTTTGTCACCACCATATGAATGATGTATGGAATTAAAATCACCGGAATCTCCAGATAAGCAAGAAAACTATAAGCTTTCTGAACAAGGGTGAGCAGACCGAACTGGGCAATTCCAAAATCAATGAAACAACAGATGAGTGCTACGATGATAGTCTTTACCATAGGCTTACCGGAATCCTGCTCTTTTTTTCGCTCTTCTTCTGTGGTGAGATGAACACTGACTCTCCGAACCATGGCAGCTACCATATTAACCGCTGTAGATACGGCTCCCAGAATAATTAAAATAGAGATAAGCGGCACCATATAGGAGGCTCCCACTCCCTTTTGTACCATAAATAATGTAGGTACACTCTGTGATGCCATATCCGGCTCATTACAGATAGTAAGTAATCCTAAAGCAACCAGCACCATCATCAGAGAATTAATCACAAACCCAATAGCCATACTCTTCTTCGCTTCTTTTGGTTCCGAATAGGTTTCCGCATGCTGGACAAAAACAGCAATGTTAATGAGCTGAAACGTTCCATAAAGGAAAGCCAAATAGAAAGCATTTTTCAACATGCCAAAATCCATGCTGGTCTCTGCCACGGCAGCAGTGATCTTATCGGCCCCGAGGAAGATATTCGGAACATAAACGACCATCAAGCCAACGATGATGACAATGGATAAAACAGAAGCTACCTTACGAACAAGTTTGGATCCAAAGATGGCCACTACAAAAATAAATACACCAATAATTACCGTACAGGTAAGATAAGAAAGCCCCGTTACCGCCTGAAGCGTAGCCCCTCCGGTTGCAAAGGCAACAGCTGGGGCAAGACACATGGTAACGAGATAAATCACTTCAAATAAGTTCGAAAAGATTGGGGAAAACCTACCATAAAATGCATCGTTATAAGAACGATAATCATATAATTCATGTTTTCGCGCATAGTGCATTGCATAACCAAAAAACAGGGCATCGTAAGCCATCGCTAATACAGGAAGAATGAGACACCATCCTCCATATTTCCCGAAATAACTATAAAGCTGTGCTCCCGATGCAAAACCTCCACCGAAATGGGTGGTAAACCAGATAAAAGCGTTACTCATTTTTCTCTCCTTTAAGTCATAATATATTGTTTATCCCCAAATACTACCGTCTCTTATATAATTATTCATTATAAGAAAAAAAGTCGCAAAATTCAACCAGAATTTTACAACTTTTCTTCTTTCCTCATCTTTTATTTTCTCTTAAACAATGCAAGAAATTTCTGCCAGACATTCCTTTCTTCTGTTTCTTTCTCCTCAGTGTCTTCTACTTCTTCCGTTTTGATTCCTTCCGTTTTTATGACAAATTGCACACTGTCAATATTGGTATTTTTTTCAGAAACAAAGGATGTGATCATTCAAAAGAACATAAACATTCTAATGGAATTGGACTGGGCAGAGCATTCAAAGGAGATGTTTTAGTGAACAGTTCCTTCAACACGACTTTAAAACAGCTTTGTGGTCCACTGGGTGCAATCCCACACATCCGTTGCCAGACCTTCATAAAATTCCGGTTCATGGCACACCATGAGGATGCTTCCCTTGTATTCCTGCAATGCCCGTTTTAGTTCTGCTTTGGCATCCACATCGAGATGATTGGTCGGCTCGTCCAATACCAAGAGATTCGATTCCCTGTTGATGATCTTACAGAGGCGGACTTTCGCCTGCTCTCCACCGCTAAGCACCTTCACTTTACTCTCGATATGCTTCGTCGTAAGTCCACATTTTGCCAGGGCTGCCCTGACTTCATACTGGCTGAATCCCGGAAATTCACTCCACATTTCCTCAATACAGGTGGTATTGATATTCTGATCCATCTCCTGCTCAAAATACCCAATCTCCAGATAATCGCCCTGCTCCACGAAACCACTTAAAGACGGAATAAGTCCAAGAAGACTTTTCAGTAAAGTTGTCTTACCAATACCATTGGCACCGGTGAGAACGATTTTCTGTCCCCGCTCCATTTCCAGCGTTAAAGGAGAAGAAAGAGGTTCCTCGTAACCGATGACAAGGTCTTTCGTCTGGAACAGATAACGCCCCGGTGTTCTTGCCTCTTTAAAATGAAATTCCGGCTTCGGTTTCTCCGCTGCCAGTTCAATAAGATCCATCTTATCCAGCTTTTTCTGGCGGGACATGGCCATATTTCTGGTGGCAACCCTCGCCTTATTTCTAGCCACAAAATCTTTCAGATCCGCAATTTCTTTCTGCTGCTTGTTATAAGCCGCCTCCAGCTGTGCTTTTTTCATAGCATAGACTTCCTGAAAATGATCGTAATCGCCCGGATAACGATTCAACTCCTGATTATCCATATGATAAATTAGGTTGATCACACTATTTAAAAATGGGATATCATGGGAAATGAGAATAAAGGCATTCTCATAATCATTCAGATATCGTTTCAGCCATTCAATATGCTCTGCATCCAGATAATTGGTTGGCTCGTCTAACAGCAGAATATCCGGCTTCTCCAAAAGTAATTTTCCCAGAAGCACCTTGGTTCTCTGACCACCACTCAAATCCTCCACAGACTTATCAAGCCCCAGATCTGCCAGTCCCAAAGCTCTGGCTACCTCATCAATTTTGGCATCGATCATATAAAAATCATGGGCATCCAGAAGATCCTGAATAGTACCTGTCTCCTCCATGAGCATCGCCATCTCCTCATCGGAGGCACTTCCCATCTTCTCATACATCTCATTCATACTTTTTTCCATATCAAAAAGGAAATCAAAGGCGGATGCCAGCACATCCCGGATCGACATCTCTTTCTTTAGCACGGTGTGCTGATCAAGGTATCCCACTCTCACATTCTTATTCCATTCCACTGTGCCCTCATCAGGCATCAGCTTTCCGGTAATAATATTCATAAAGGTGGACTTTCCTTCCCCATTGGCCCCCACAAGACCGATATGCTCTCCTTTCAGGAGGCGAAAGGATACATCATTAAAAATAGCACGGTCGCCAAAACCATGGGTCAGATGTTCAACGTTTAAAATGCTCATATATCTACTCCGTTTTCTTTCATCTTATTCTACTGTTTATATCATACACAAAAAGCTGTAAAATTCAATGAGAATTTCACAGCTTTTTCTTTCGTTGCTTTTGTTGTGCCGCAGCCTATGGAAACAAAAACAACTTTTGACATCGGTCGTGGCGTAAATGACGGGGATTACTGAATATCCGTCACCTTATATCCCTGATCGGCAACAGCCTGCTTCAGGATATCATCCGCTATATCTTTCTCCAACGTTACAACAGCAGTTCCAGTTTCGTGACTAACGGAAGCCTCCGTCACACCATCAAGTGCTTCGAGTGCTTTTTTTGTATGCATCTCGCAATGTCCACACATCATACCTTCGATTTTCAGTGTTTTTTCCATGATTTCTATCTCCTTTTCGATTGTAATTTTTAATTTATTTTTGATTTTATGATCCCGTTTGGAATCATGCATCCGAAAGAAATTAAGGCGCAATGCATTGGTTACTACACTAAAGCTGGACAGGCTCATTGCTGCCGCAGCAAACATCGGATTCAGCTGCCAGCCGAGCATGCTGATAAATACGCCAGCCGCCAGCGGAATGCCGACAGTGTTATAGATAAATGCCCAGAACAGATTTTCGTGAATGTTGTGCAGTGTTGCCCGGCTTAAACGGATTGCCGCAGGAACATCAGACAGGCAGCTCTTCATCAGCACCACATCTGCCGCATCAATCGCAACATCCGCACCCGCACCAATGGCGATGCCGATATCGGCGCTCGTCAGTGCCGGGGCATCATTGATGCCGTCACCGACCATAATAACCTTTCCTTTTTGCTGCAGTTTCCGAATCACACTTTCCTTTCCGTCAGGAAGAACGCCGGCAATTACCTCATCTACACCTGCCTTTGCTCCGATCGCTTTGGCTGTGCGCTCGTTATCACCGGTCAGCATCACCACGTGTATGCCCATATTCTGCATTTCTTTAATTGCCTGAGGGCTGTCTTCTTTGATGGTATCAGCTACAGCAATGATACCGCAGAGTTCGCCGTCTCGCACAAAAAACAACGGTGTTTTTCCTTCTTCCGACAGATGATCGGACTTCACTTTTACCTCAGCAGGCACCTGAAATTGTCCGCTGATAAATTTATAACTGCCGCCAAACAGAACAGCACCATCATAAGATGCCGTAAGTCCATTTCCAGGTAAGGCTTGGAACTGCTCTACCTCATTCGCCTCCAGTCCCTCCTGTTCTGCCTTTTGATTGACTGCCCGTGCCAGCGGATGCTCGCTTTTTTTCTCCAGCGCATAAGCAATTGACAAAAGCTCTTTTTCACTCCTGCCGTTTACCGGAATGATATCCGTAACTTTTGGTTCTCCCTGCGTTATCGTACCCGTTTTATCAAGCGCTACAATCTGTGTTTTTCCCGTCTCCTCCAAAGATACCGCTGTCTTGAAGAGGATACCGTTCTTTGCTCCCATTCCATTGCCTACCATGATAGCAACAGGGGTAGCAAGACCGAGTGCACAAGGACAGCTGATCACCAGTACAGATATTCCCCGTGCCAAAGCAAATCCTGCCGTCTGTCCGGCGAGAAGCCATGCAATCACGGTTATCACCGCAATTGTGATAACGGCAGGGACAAACACACCTGATACTTTATCTGCCACCTTGGCAATCGGTGCTTTTGTTGCAGCCGCATCGCTTACCATCTGAATGATCTGCGAGAGTGTAGTGTCTTCCCCCACTCTTGTTGCTTCACAGCGTATATAACCCGATTGGTTCAGTGTTCCTGCGGAAACTGCACTCCCCACCGCTTTGTCTACAGGAATACTCTCTCCAGTCAGGGTGGATTCATCTACTGCACTGTTTCCGTCCAGAATCGTTCCGTCCACAGGGATATTCTCACCGGGACGCACTACAAAGACATCACCTTTGGCCACCTGCTCGATTGGCACAGTAATTTCGGCACCATCTCGCAGAAGTGTTGCCGTCTTTGGAGCCAGCTTCATCAGTCCCTTCAGCGCATCGGTAGTTTTTCCTTTTGAACGTGCCTCCAGCATTTTTCCCAGGGTAATCAGCGCAAGTATCGTTGCAGCAGATTCAAAGTAAAACTCGTGCATATATGACATCACTGCATCTGCGTTGCCTTTGACCTGTGCATCCGTCATGGCAAACAGTGCAAACGTGCTGTAAACGAAGGCTGCCATAGAGCCTAATGCAACCAATGCATCCATATTCGGAGCACGGTGCCACAAGCTCTTAAAGCCGCTGATAAAAAACTTCTGATTGATCACCATAATAATAATCGTTAACAATAGCTGCAAAAGCCCCATTGCCACATGGTTGTCATTAAAAAACGACGGCAGCGGCCAGCCCCACATCATATGTCCCATGGAAACATACATAAGTATAATCCAAAAGCCCATAGAGATGATTAAACGTTTTTTTAACACAGGAGTTTCCCTGTCCTTCAGTGCATCCTCATCCGAGGATAAACATGCGTTCTGATCCTTATTCCCCCTTTTCAGAGCTGCTCCATATCCTGCATCACGAACCGCCGCTATAATTTCCTCGGCGGATGCTGTTCCTTCCACGCCCATGGAATTGGTCAACAGGCTCACCGAGCAGGAAGTAACTCCTTTCACACCCGATACTGCTTTTTCCACACGGGCAGAGCAGGCAGCACAGCTCATACCAGTTACTGTATATTGCTCCATAATTGCTTTGTTACGCCTCCTTTTATTTCATGAGTTTTT
>JAQYIU010000020.1 GCA_028721415.1 Lachnospiraceae bacterium
TGATTTTATTAAAGATAATGCCGTAAAATTCTCCGCCTTTGTATTTGGGGCCTTTTTTCTGATTCTTCTGGTGATACTGGGATTTTTGAAAAAGGCAAGGAAAGCGGAACTGAAAAGAATATTAGGTTAGTGAAAAGCCCACATTGCAAAGCCGATTATCATGGAAGATGTTGTAGAAACTATCCTGAGAAATTTATGACTCAGAAGAAGATTAATTTACCTCGTCCAGTATTTTTTGCCTGATAAAGAGCCTGATCGGAAGCTTCATACATATGATTGAAAGAATCTTCCGATTGGGCTATCATTACGCCCATAGATATTCCACTTCCGCCTTCCGTAGATTTTAAAGTCACATTTACTTTATCAAAAATCTGTTGTGCCCGTTCTTTCATCTGAAATTCTGTGGCTTCTTTATCAAAAAAGATCATGGCGGCGAATTCATCTCCACCCATCCGGCAGGCCCGATCTTCTTTTCGCAAAGAAGAGAGAAGAGTCTGCGCAACCAGGATCAGGTATTTGTCACCGTTATGATGGCCAAAAGCATCATTATATTCTTTAAATTTATCGACATCGATCATGAGCATCATGATTTTCGATTTGCCTTCCAGAATTTTTAACTCCACATCGCTACGGAAAGCTGCATGATTCAAAAGACCGGTAAGGGAGTCTTTGCGATAGGTATGTTCCCAGTGTTTGAGACGAATCTGAGCTTTGCGCTGCTCTGCATCTGCCAGCATTTTCATGGCATAGGTGTTGGTAATGTCTGCAATGATGATTTCCGATCGCTCATTTCGCACAGCAGAATCATAATATAATCTTCCAAAACAGAATACATAAATATCAGAGCCATCTTTCCTGCGGAGTTTGTGCTCTTGAAAAACAAGAGGGCTTTTGGCAAGAAAGGCATTGGTCTGGCACAGATATTCTGTCCGCTGTTCTTCCGGAATCAGATCAGCCTGGAGGATTGTATTATTCTGAATATCTTCTGCTGTATACCCTGTTAATGTTTCAAAATTCTCATCCACAGACACGATTCGCATGGATTCATTAAGTACATATCGGCTGTAAAGAACCGGATGGACAGTAAAACTTTCAGGAGTATCTGTCTGAGTGATTAATTGTTGCGAAGAGTTGTTCTCTTTGGAAAACGTTTTCGGTTTATTCAGATGTTCCTGAATGTATTCCGGATGCTCTTTTAACATACTGAGGAATTCCGAAACAATATAAGGATCAAATTGTGTGCCGGCACAGCGTTTTAATTCTTCCATGGCATCGGAAACAGACATTGCCGGTCGGTATGCCCGGTCATTGATCATGGCGTCAAAAGCATCCACGACAGCGATTACTCTGGATAACAGCGGAATGCTTTCGCAACTCAGACCATCTGGATAACCATTTCCATCCCAACGTTCATGATGATGGCGGATTTCTTCTGCAATACCCTTAAGTTCATTGTTGCTTTTTGCAATCTCATAGCCTTTTTCCACATGGGAACGGAGAATCTTCCACTCTTCCTCGGAAAGTTTACCAGGTTTGTTAAGAATTTCCAGAGGAATCCCAATCTTACCGATATCGTGAAGAAGACAGAGGAGCGAAAGCTGGCTTTGCTGTAAGTCTGTAAGTTCAATTCGCTGTCCCAGTGCAGTTCCCATCTGTTGAGTCCGACGTACATGGTGCTCTGTGTCACTGTCACATTCCTGGAGGGCCCGGATTAAAGAAGTGAGCATTTCAGAATGGACCGATTCCTGATCCAGAAGTTTTTTTGAGCGCATGGCGGTGGAGGCAACCTGAATTGCCCTCAGGACATCCGGTGCTTCCGCTGTCGCTGTGCTGACCGCATATTGTATATTTCCGTTAAAGTTATCGCGAACCTGAGTCAGACATTTCTGTAGCTCATGTTCAGTGGTGTGGCTGCATAGTGCGATGAGACTGGCCTCCAATCCTCTTACATAATAGGTTTGTTTTGGAAAAGATTCACGCATGGTCTCAGCGAGCTGCCGGATTTTCTGGTCGCCGATATTATTTCCCAAAGTGCTGTTTATGACCGATAAACTGTTGATATCACAGATGGCCACAACGATAGGGAAGGTAAAATGTCCTTCGGCTTCTTTGGCAAACTGACGAAAACTTTCCCAGTTCTGGAATCCTGTGAGCAGGTCTGTTTCCAGAGCAGCATCCGAGAATATAAAAAGCTTTCCCAGAATCTGGTTATGAGGATTTTTCAACTTTCGGATATCGCATCGAAGGGGGTTTTTTTCGGATTCATTGGTAATATAACATTGCAGGGAGATGTTGTCAGTGTCTCTGGTACCATTTGGGGAAAGATGATAGCATTGCATAAAATCTTCCATGACAGAACATTTCTCTGAATTGATTCCCCCTAATAGAGAATCGGCTTTTTCATTATGAAGAATCAGATTATTATTGTAATCAAACAGTACAATACCCTGATCAATATTTTCAAAAATACTGGTTTTCAATCGATTGAGCATTCCGTGGGTGGAATAGTTAAAACAACTCCAGTAAAGAAGAAATGCAGTGAGGCTGTATCCACAGATGGAATAGTCAAGAAGATTGTATACATTTAATCCCGGCCAGAATAAAAAGACAGCGTTGACAGAAACGATGGCAAGAATTCCAAGAATCACATATAAATATTGAGCGCGATATTCCCGGGGGATTTTATAAAGTTTACGTATCAGAAGAATCAGAATGATTCCAACGAGAGCATAGGTGAAAAAAAGATGCATCCAGTACGGGGATTTCATCTGATAGCTGTATTTGGCGATCAGAGTGTTTCGACGAACATAATGGATGGCAATCTCATAGAATGGATTAAGGGCAAAAATAATCACTTCAAATAAAGCATATCCGATAATGCCATGGAGAGCACTTCTTCCGGCAACACTAAACTGACGCTTTGTGAAATAAACAGTGAAAATCAACAGCCAGATCAGCATGAAATCAATACTGACAAAATAAATGCTGGAAGTGATGGACATACAGAGATAGCTGTCATTTAAAATGCTGATCAGATAGCTGATGTCAACGACGGCTGCACCGGCGCAGGCATAGCCCAGATATCGGCCGGTCATGTTATTTTTCTGGATTGATTTTACCGCTAAAACAATATCAATTACTGCAATGAGTATAGATATTTTAATATAACAATCAAGGAATATTTCGTTCATAGGCGCCCCTCTTTTTTCTATGATCAGATAAAATAATTACAAAATTAGTTAAAAAATTCGATATTATTTTTTTGTTATTATATTTCTTAGTATAAAAGATGTACACGGAAAAATCAAATTATAAAACGATATATTTCTTTCATAATGAAATAAATTTTCTTTTTTCTTTCATATCTTATTTATATCTGATACAATGAGGGAAAAAAGAGAAAAGGGGGAAGAAGATATGCAGGGTATTTTTGAATCCATTAACGGAATCTTTGCTTTTGTAGGACCATTATCTGATTTTCTGTGGGATTTTCCAACGAATTTTGAATGGTACTCTTCAATTCCGTTGCTGGGTAATTTTTCATTTGCAATTATTTTACTTCTGGGTTCCGGAATCATTTTCAGTTTTCGGATTGGTTTCATGCAGGTGACCTATTTCATAAAAGGAATTAAGGTCATGACACAGAAAAGAACGGTAGAGACAGGAATCTCGCCATTGGCAGCTTTTCTTTTGAGTTCGGCCATGCGTGTAGGACCTGGTAACATCATCGGTGTGACCGGTGCCATTGCAGTTGGAGGTCCGGGTGCGCTGTTCTGGATGTGGATCTCCGCTTTCTTTGGGATGGCAGTAGCCTACATGGAAGGTGTGCTGGCACAGATTTTTAAGGAGAAGAAGGACGATGAATTTATCGGAGGACTTCCATTCTATGGAAGAAAGCTTCTAGGCAATAAGGTATGGATCGGTGTGTTCTTATCTCTTCTGTACATACTTTACGCCCTCTGTTGTCTGCCAGCTCAGGGATTCAACGTGGTATCCTCTGTGGGAAGAATGGCAGAGATAGTAACCGGAACGACGATTCCAACTGATTCTGCATTTTATTATGCTGTTGGTGCGATCATTGTCGTGCTGACTGCCCTGATTGCCTTCGGCGGCATCAAGAAAGTGACAAAATGGACCGATAAAATGGTTCCGGTCATGGCGGTTTTATATATTGCTGTTGTTCTTGTGCTGATCGTTCTTAATTTTGACTCGGTACCATATTTCTTTAAGGCAGTGTTCTCTGGAGCATTTAAACCGGAAGCCTTCTTTGGAGGTATGTTTGGTACAGTGCTTGCTCAGGGTGTAAAACGAGGACTGATGTCCAACGAAGCCGGACAGGGTACCATCACTATGTCAGCGGCAGCTGCAGATGCCAACCATCCATGTGAGCAGGGTATTCTGGCATCCCTCGGAGTATTTCTGGATACGATTGTCATCTGTACTCTTTCTGGATTTGTTGTCGTTATGGCACATTGCTGGAACGGATCGAATGCACAAGCCTGGGCAGAAATGGACAAACTTCCGAAATTTACGGAATCCATCGCACAGCTTACACCGGGAACATCAGCCAACGCCATAGTGACATTCCTGATTACATTATGTTTCTGTATGTTCGCATACACCTGCTTGCTTGGAATGATCAGTTTTTCAGAAATTGCGGCAAACCGTATCAGGAAAGATAAGAAATTCATCAATGTGGTCAGAATCATCGCTTTATTTGTTGCTGCTTTTGGTATTCTCTGTAATATTGCAGGTCTGGAACTGGGCAATCTCTGGGCGTTCTCCGATCTGGGAAATATTCTGATCGTATTTTTCAATGTTCCGATTGTCTATGTGGGAGCCAAATATGTGCTTCGCGCTACTGCTCATTATAAGAAAAACGATGGAACTCCATTTACCTCTGAGGTTATTGGCAGAGATGATTGTGTATACTGGGACGAGAAAGCCAAACAGGGAAAATAGCAAAATGTGAACAATTTGTGAAATTAGCACTCCCCTATTGACATGGCTAACAACAAGTGTTATATTACATCTAGAACAAAGGAAGAAGGATAGAAGATAAGAGATAGGATCCTGGATTCCCGAGTTGATAATCGACACCTCGGATTTCTCCGATAGTGCTGAAATATTTTTCATTATTATATCAAAAGGGTTTGGAAGCCCGGTTTTTGAAAGGAGATATGACTTATGTTGATGCCTAGTATTTTTGGAGAAAGTTTATTTGATGAGTTTATGGATGAGTTTGCATTTCCTAAATTTGATAACACAGAAAGAGTTTTATACGGACAGAATGCAAATAGCCTGATGAAGACAGATGTGAAAGAGACAGAAGAAGGTTATACCGTTGATATGGATCTCCCGGGATATAAGAAGGACGAGATTAAGATTCAACTGGATAAAGGTTATCTGACTGTCTGTGCAGCCAAAGATGTCAATAAAGACGAGAAAGACAAAGATGGCAGATATGTTAGACGAGAACGTTTCTCAGGTAATGTCAGACGAAGCTTTTATGTGGGAGATAAAGTGAAAGAAGAAGAGATTCATCCGAAATTTGAGAATGGTATTCTGACTTTCCAGATTCCGAAAGAGAATAAAAAAGCTGTGGAAGAACAGAAACATTATATTACCATTGAAGGATAACAGAAATTATCGTTTTGCATAAGTTTCGTGTAAGTCGCCCGCGAAGAAACAGTGTGACTCGCGATGGAAAGTGATAAGATACCCTGCGGGTGGTGGCCTGCAGGGTATTTTTATCTCAGTAGGATAAGACTCCACCTTTATAGGTGGCTAGTAAAAAAATACTCTTTCTCAGTGGAGTCAAAATCTTCTACTGAGATAAACACTCCGCGAGGATGCGCACGGATTCGAAAAGGAAATTGTCTGCTACGCAGACCGAATCCGGCACAAAGTCTCACGTGCGTTCGACTTTAATCCAATCCCATATAAGGAGGGAGAAAAATGGCAGTGAAAAGAGATTATTATGAGGTCCTGGGCATCAATCCAAATGCGGATGAGAATGTCATTAAAAAAGCATATCGTAAACTGGCCAAAAAATATCATCCCGATGTAAATAAAGGGAATGCCCAGGCAGAGGAGAAATTCAAAGAAATAACAGAAGCCTACGAGATTCTGAGTGACCCGGAAAAGAAGAAACTATATGACCGGTTTGGTCATGCCGCCTTTGACGGCAGCGGTGCGGGATCACAGGGCAATTATGGTGGCAATCAGGGTTATCGGGAATATCATTTTGAAGGCGGCGACATGGATGATATCCTTAAGAACATGTTCGGCGGTGGTTTCTGGAAGGGAAGTTTCCAGAACGATGACGGATTTTCCGGCAGTTTTCACTCCGGAGATGGATATAGCGGATTTCGGGGCAGTCAGGGATTTGGAAACGACGGATTTGGTGGATATGGTGGATTCGGCGGAAACGGTTTCAGACAGAAAGGTTCTGATTTAAGGGCAGAAATATCCATCAGTTTTGATGATGCCATTTTTGGCTGTGACAAAGTAATTAATCTGGGGAATCTTGATGGCACTTTCGGACAGGGACGAGTCCTTAAGGTTCATATTCCAGCAGGAATCGATACGGGTAAGAGTATTCGGCTTCGGGGAAAAGGCTCACCGGGAGTTGGTGGCGGTCAGCCGGGCGATCTGCTTATCGAGGTAAAAGTAGGGACAAAGCCAGGATTTGAGCGAAAAGAAATGGATGTTTATACAACAGTAAATGTACCATTTTCCACTGCGGTATTAGGCGGAGAGGCTGTTGTGGAGACTCTTTACGGCAAAGTGGCCTGCAAGATTGCGGCGGGAACCCAATCCGGCTCCAAAATCCGACTCCGTGGCAAAGGTATTGTTTCCATGAACAATCCGAACGTACACGGAGATCAATATGTGACCGTACAGATTCAGGTTCCAAGAAATTTAAGCGAAGAGGCCAAAAGAAAATTAAAAGAATTTGAAAAAGTATGTGGGATCAGAAAAAGAGGCGTGGCATAATAGATTGTAAAGAAAATTCTTGCTATTTAACCTACATCTTGCTATAATATATCAAGTGTTTTTGGACTGTAAAGAATTAAAGTGTCAGGGATTATATATAGAAAGAATGAGGAAAATAGTATGAATCAGTTAGACATATTAAGAGAGAGCCTTGGACAGTGTGATGAGATTATTTTAGATGCACTTTTGATGAGAAACCGGATCGTGGAAGATATCATGGTCTACAAAGAAGCCAATAATCTGCAGATTCTGCAGCCGGAACAAGAAGCCAGACAGCGGGAATGGCTTCAGAAAAGATTGGAAAATAAAAGACATCAGTCAGAAGTTATCGATGTTTTTGAGAGCATTACCAAAAACAGTAAGAAGATTCAGGCAAGAAAATTATTTGATTACAACATCGTGCTGATTGGCTTTATGGGTGCAGGAAAATCAACCATCTCCAGTTATTTAAGAGATATGTTTGCCATGGAAGTTGTGGAGATGGATCAGGTGATTGCAGAAAAAGAGGGGATGAGCATTTCCGATATTTTCGAAGTATATGGAGAAGAATATTTCAGAGATGCGGAGACAAACCTTCTGATCGAGATGCAGAGTAAAACCAATGTGGTCATCTCCTGCGGCGGCGGTGTGCCAATGAGAGAGCGAAATGTAGCTGAGATGAGAAAGAACGGCAAAGTTGTTTTGCTTACAGCCAAGCCGGAAACGATTCTTGATCGTGTGAAAGATAATCACGACAGACCACTTCTTGAAAATAACAAAAATGTTCCATTTATCGCAGAATTAATGGGAAAACGCCGCGAAAAATACGAAGCAGCGGCAGATATCATTATCGAAACCGATGGAAAAAATAAGCTGGAAATCTGCGAAGAGATTATTCAGAAACTATTAGAAGAATAAGAATTCCTTATGGCAGAGATTTTTATTTAAAAAGTATGGAATTGCTGTATATATATTATGAATAAGCAGGAGGCTGTACTTCATGAACGCAAATGACTTGCGTTTTTCTGCTCGACTTTCGAATGTCTATGAACACGCCATTCGCGCCAAACTCGCTAATGCTCAAACAAGCGCTCGGTGGCGTCTGTTATGCTCACACAAAAAAAGAGTCCCTAAGCGGGACCCTTTTTTCGTATAGAGAAAATTAGTATAGAGTATATCTAAAAATTAGAGATAATCATGTTTAGCCAGAACATTTAAGATATTACGTCCCTCTTCTGTACCTTCGATGATACGACGGGCACGGACACTGTCACCGATATTCATGATTTCCACGTTCTGGTCTTCAAATGCCTCACGAACCTGATCAAGGATTGGTGCATTGGCGCGCAGTCCAAGGCAGACAAATCCATAATCAAAAGGCATTTCTTCTTCCATTCCTTTCGGAGTTTTCACCAGGAAGGAGTTCGGTTTCACTTCCAGAAGAGCAGTATTTGTACACTGTCTTACTCCATGTTTTTCCATCAGAGAAAAAGTGCCGACTTTGGATACCGGATCAATTCCATTTCCGATGACAGGCATCATTTCCACGATGGAAACTTCAGCTCCACGAGGAGCAAAGAATTCAACCACATCAAGTCCTACAGCACCGCCGCCGATAACAACGACTTTTTTGCCTTTCAGGTTTTCCGGATATTCGGTGATGTGTTCAATCATATTTGTGATGGAAGATACTTTTCCACCGTATTTATCAATATTTTCATGAAGTCCTTTAATCGGTGGAAGCAATGGGTTGGAACCAGTTGCATTTACAATGATGTTTGGATTCATGCTCTTAATCATTTCAATGGTTGCTTCTGTATTCTTAAAGATGAAAAGGTTTTTCAGTTTTTCTGCACGATGAATCAGATAATTCGGGAAGTCAGACAGACGCTTTTTATCCGGAATCTTGGAAATCATCGCAGCAAGTCCGCCAAGAACCGGTTTTTTCTCGATGAGGAAAGTTGTACAACCTACTTCTGCTGCAGTGCAGGCAGCTTCCAGACCGGCAGTTCCGCCACCAATGACAACCACATTACAAGGTTTTTTGATTTGCTGTTTTTTATAATCCTCTCCGGTGTTGACGGAAGGGTTCACCGTACAGCGGATCGGGCGGTTGATGCCAATACGATGTCCGGCACATCCGATGTTACAGGAGATACATTTGCGGATATCACACTCATCACCAAATTCTACTTTATTTACCCATTCCGGATCCGCGATGAGACCACGACCCATACCGATCAGGTCTGCATCCCCGTTTGCCAGAATATCTTCTGCAACCTGTGGATTACGAATATTACCCATGGTCATACAAGGCTTTCCGTAACGTTCTTTTACTGCCTTTGCCATGTAGGAACGCCATCCGTCCGGCAGATAGTTAGCATCGATCTGATACTGAATGGAACCATTTAATCCGGCAGATACGTCAAATACATCGACTTCTTCCTGGAAGTACTGCAGATAGTCAAGACAGTCATCTAAAGTATTTCCGCCCTCTAAAAATTCATCGGCACTGATGCGGACGAAAATTGGGAAGAAAGGACCTACCTGTTTGCGGACTTCTTCTACGACCAGCTTGGTAAAGCGGGCGCGGTTTTCCGGTGAGCCACCAAATTCATCGGTACGGTCATTGGTAAGTGGGGATAAAAACTGGCTTAACAGGTAAGAATGTCCGGCATGAATCTCCACTGCATCAAAACCTGCAATCTGAGCACGTTTTGCAGCTTCGCCATATTTTTTTACAATGTGGTAAATCTCTTCTTTTTCCAGAGGGCGAGGAATCTCTCCGCCTGCTTTAGAAGGAATATTGGAAGCGGAAACCGGCTGCATATTGATTCTTGCAGACTGAGCAGAAGCTCCTGCGTGGTTAATCTGAATGGCGATACATGCCCCATGTTTATGTACGGATTCACATAATTTATATAATCTTGGAAGATAATTGTCCTGGTCGATACGAAGCTGTGTTGTTCCGTTGGAGCCCTGAGGAGAATCCACACTGGCATTTTCCACGATTAGAAGGCCGGTTCCTCCCTTTGCACGCTGTTCGTAATAGTTAATGTGAAGAAAACTCATTTCACCATTCTGCTCACCATAGTTTGTTCCCATAGGAGTCATAACAACACGGTTTTTCAGAGTCATATTTTTGATGGTAAATGGTTCAAAGATATGTTTATATTTGCTTTTCATTTTGGTAAACCCTCCGTTAAAAATAAATAAAATGATGACGGTCAGGTTGTCAAAAAATATTAGGATATCGGCTTGGGCGACCGAGTGAAATCTTAAATGTGATATCCACATTATATCTGGTCGATTCCCAAAAAACAAATTGAAAAATTCATGAAAATTCATAGATAAAAACTATTAATTTAGGAGAATAGCCTGTATAATATGATTTATCTTAGTAAGATAAGACTCCCACATCTATAGGTAGCGAGTAAAAAATTAATCTTTCTCAGTAGGATAAGACTCCCGCATCTATAGGTGATGAGTAAAACGATAATGGTGTATCCGGTTATTCAGGAAAAGGAATGGTGAGAATATGAATCTGAATCAGCTTCAATATTTTGTAACACTGGCTCATAAAGAACATTATATCAAGGCGGCGGAGGAATTGGCCATCACCCAGCCAAGCTTAAGCCATGCCATACATTTGCTGGAAAATGAATTGAATACCCGTCTTTTTGAAAAAAGGGGGCGGAATGTTGTTCTGACCAAATACGGAAAAATATTTCTGGAGTATGTGGAGGAGTCTCTGCGAATTTTGGATTCCGGAGTGAAAAAGACCATGGCTCTTACCAGCGAGACCGGAGGGGAACTGAATCTGGCCTATATTTATACTCTGGGAAGTGTTTTTGTACCGAAGCTGGTTTCAGAATTCTTAAAACAGAATCCGGAGCTTGATATGCATTTTCAATTCACTGTGGGAAATACGACAGATATCATTCAGGGGTTAAAGGAGGAAAAGTATGATATTGCCTTTTGTTCCAGAAAAGAAAAAGAGGCAGGAATCGAATTTCTTCCTGTAAAAAAAGAGAAATTGGTCGTCGTTGTGCCAAAAGGTCATCCGCTGGCAGAAAAAAAGAGCATTCATTTGAAAGAAACCCTCCCTTATCCCCAGGTTTATTTTACGAAAAACAGTGGACTTCGCCCGGAAATCGATCAGATGTATGAAATGATCGAAGGGAAACCGATCATTGCCTATGAGATTCTGGAGGATAACTCCATGGCAGGTCTTGTGGCGGAAAATTTCGGAATTGCCGTGATGCCTGAAATTCCGATTCTCCGCCAGTTAAACGTGGAAGTGCTGGATATTGAAAATCCTGTTTATGACCGATATATTTATATGGCGCAGATGAAAGGGAAGTATCTGGCGCCGACGACAAAGAAATTTGTGCATTTTGTCAGAAATTATAACAATCTTTTGTAGAGAATGCCTAAAAATCAGAATGCTCCTTCACAAATTGGATAAATTTTCGTACGACGGGAATCAGATAACGGTCTTTCCGGTAGCCCATATATACGGTGTGTGATAATTCTATATCAGAAAGAGGGCGGATTTCCACATTGGCATTCTGGATCGTATCTACATTTGCTACAAGAGCGATACCGAAATCTTCCGCCACCAGTGCTGCGATGGCATTTTCATCGGGACATTCACATAAAACGTCCACATCCAGTTCCTTTTCTGAGAAAAAACGGCGGGTAAAACCGCCCAGACCCGAGTAGCGATCATATCCTATGACAGTATAGTTGGAAAGTTCCGTATAAGAAACCGCTGACTGTCTGGCAAGAGGATGGCCCTTTGGGACAATTATGACCATATCCTGTTTTAGTATGGGCACGAAATGAATCTCCGGTTCATCGTTTACCATGGAACAGAAAATAATATCGTACTGATCTTTTTTCATTCCTTCAATCATGGAACGGGTGTGAGTCTGATTGAAATGGAACGTAATATGCTTGTTTTTATCCACATTCAAAAAGGACCGTACCATGTGGGGAATATAATAATTGGCCAGAGGAAATACATAGGCAATATCGATATGTCCTTCACTGTCGGCGATTTCTTTCATCTTGTGTTCTGCAATATACACTTCATCCAATATTTTATTTACATGATCTAAAAATACGCGTCCCGGCTTCGTCAGGATGATGTTTCTACCACTTTTCTCAAATAAAATCACATTTAATTCCTGTTCCAGAGAAGACATGGAACGGCTCAGACTGGGCTGAGAGATATTAAGCTGTTCGGCAGCATGATGAAAATGCTGTAATGTTGCGACGGTCTGAAAATATTCCAGTTGATTTAATGTCATAATTGAATCCCCCATAAGAATCTCCCATAATATAAGGAAGTATACCATAATTGATACTTAAAAGCTATCAATAAAGCACAAAATATGTATTTGTGGTATCGAAGAAAGTTGTTTATAATTTAACTATCAAAAGGTTGTTTAAAAAATAACAATTGGGCAAATGAAACGAAAAACAAAAGATTGATATGTAAAAAAGAAAGGGAGATTATCATGGCAGAAAGAATCACAGGACACACCGAACTCATTGGCTTAATGGCATACCCAATTCGTCATTCCAGCTCACCGGCAATGCACAATGAAGCATTTGCTTATCTTGGACTTGACTACGCATACCTTGCATTTGAGGTTGATAACAGCACACTGGAAGATGCCGTAAAAGGACTTCGGGCTTTAAAAATGGTTGGTTCCAACGTGTCCATGCCAAACAAAACAGTGGTACATAAATATCTGGATGAGTTATCACCGGCTGCAGAACTTTGCGGAGCAGTAAATACCATCGTAAATGAAAACGGAAAATTAACCGGACATATCACAGACGGTATCGGATATATGCAGTCCTTAAAAGATTACGATATCGATGTAATCGGAAAGAAAATGACAATTGCCGGTGCCGGCGGTGCTGCTACAGCCATTGAAATTCAGGCTGCTCTCGACGGTGTAAAAGAAATGTCCATCTTCAATATCAAAGATAAATTCTGGGACAACGCAGTGGAAACTGTGAAAAAAATCAATGAACAGACAGATTGTAAAGCAACTCTTTATGATTTAGCTGATCTTGATGCATTAAAAAGAGAAATTGATGATTCCTATCTCTTTGCCAATGCAACAGGTGTGGGAATGAAACCATTGGAAGGAAAAGCGGTTATTCCGGATACTTCCTTCTTAAGACCTGACCTCATTGTAACAGATACTGTTTATTCTCCGGCAGAAACAGAACTGCTCAGAATGGCAAAAGAAGTTGGATGTAAATGTATGAACGGTTTCGGTATGATGTTATTCCAGGGTGCAGCTGCTTTCAAACTGTGGACAGGAAAAGAAATGCCGATCGAACACATGAAAGAGGTTCTCGGAATCAAATACGAAGACTAAAGCTAAATACGAAGACGAAAAATCAAAGAGAGAAAGATACTGAAAAAATACGATATATAAATGAAGGGAAATAATTATGGATAAGAAATATTTACCAAGTGCCTTGATACTTTACCTCAACTATTTCATTCACGGAATCGGTTGTTCCATCCTCAGTCAGCAGGTTGTAAAAGAGCTTCTAGCAGCACAGTGGGGAATCGGCGATGTCATGGCGGTGACAAGCGTTGCCGCAGCTTTAGGACTGGGTCGTCTGATTTCTCTGCCATTTGCAGGACCGTTATCCGATAAATTAGGAAGACGTATTTCTGTTCTGATCGGTGTTGCTTCCTACGCAATTTTCTTTGTAGGTATTGCATTTTCACCAAATATGGCAGTTGCTTATGTGGCAGCCGTTCTGGGTGGTATTGCAAACTCCTTCCTTGATACTGCAACTTATCCGGCAGTTGCAGAGATTATGTACAAATATACCGGTATTGCAACTATGGGAATCAAATTCTTTATTTCCATCGCACAGTTATTAATGCCTTTCTTCCTTGGAATGGTGGCAGGTTCCGCTATGTCTTACCTGATGCTCCCACTGGTGGCAGCAATTGTAATCGTAATCCTTGGTGTACTGGCAATCTTTGCTCCGCTTCCGGCAGCATCTGAAAGCGGAAAGAAAGAATCTTTAATCGAAAACCTGAAAAATGCACATTTCTCTGTAGAGAGTGTAGCTTTAATCTTGATCGGATTTACCAGCACAGCTACCTTCCAGTTATGGCTTAACTGTGCACAGACTTTCGGTAAGGAAATCGCAGGAATTCCTTCTGAGACCGTTTCTATCATGCAGACCTACTACTCTGCAGGTACCATGGTAGCCCTCATTGTGACAAGTTTCTTAATCACAAAATTCAAACAGGTAAGATTCCTGGTTATTTATCCTGCAATTTCTGTTATAATGTTAGCGTTGGTTTATATTATCAAATCTCCTGCAATTTGTTATGTAGGTGCATTTGTAATCGGATATGCAGCAGCAGGCGGTGTGCTTCAGATGGCAACAGCAACGGTTAATGACCTGTTCCCTAAGATCAAAGGAACCATTACCAGTCTTGTCATGATTGCATCCAGCTTATGTAACTATACCATTTTAAGTGCTGCAGCTAAAATGACAGCTACAAACGTAATCGTTATGAACATTGTGATTACTGTAATCGGTGTTGTTCTGGCTATCTTCGTAAATGTGAGATACGGAACTCTCTTAAAAAACGCTGAGCAGGAGTAGATTACGAAAGAGATTCCCCCGGCGGTGGTCGGGGGCGTCTTTGAATCAGAAATGTATTTGGAAAGGAAAAAGAAAATGAATCCAGTGGAAGTTCGTAATATTAAAATCGGCGAAGGCATTCCAAAAATCTGTGTGCCGATCGTTGGTGTGACAAAAGAAGATATTATTAATGAAGCAAAATCCTTCGATTCCATTCCCGTTGACGTTGTGGAATGGCGTGTGGACTGGTTTGAAGGGGTTTTTGATATCGAGAAAGTGAAAGATGTGCTTGTGGATCTCCGCGATGCATTAAAAGAAATCCCGTTATTATTTACATTCCGTACTTCAAAGGAAGGTGGCGAAAAAGCCATTGAACCGGAAGTTTATGCAGAGCTTAATAAAGCAGTGGCAGCAACCGGTTATGTGGATCTTGTCGATGTAGAAGCCTTTACCGGAGATGAAATCGTAAGAGAGATTATTGAAGCAGCCCATGCAAGCGGCGTGAAAGTTGTTGCTTCCAATCACGATTTTGATAAGACACCGGAGAAAGATGATATTGTCGGAAGACTTCGCAAGATGCAGGATTTAGGAGCAGATATTCCTAAAATTGCAGTAATGCCACAGAGCAAACAGGACGTGCTCACAATCCTTGCAGCAACAGAGGAAATGAACCGCTGTTATGCCGATCGTCCGATCATCACAATGTCCATGGCAGGAACCGGCGTGATTAGCCGTCTTTGCGGAGAAGTATTTGGTTCTGCTCTTACATTCGGGGCAGCCAAAAAAGCATCTGCACCGGGACAGATGGGTGTGGAAGATCTGAATACAATTCTTCATTTATTGCATAAAAGTTTGTAATTTGCTATAATATCTAATCAAAAAAAGGAAAACTTGCTGACTTTTGTCAGTGGGTTTTTCTTTGTTTCAAAAGACTATTGTATAATATGATAAACTCTGTGGAAAAGCTATACAAAGTTTTGTCATAAAACAATATGTTAAAATATTAACAAAGACTACAGGGGACAAATAGTATGAAGAAAGTATGCAGATGGCTGGATAACAGTCTGGAAGAAACATTGATGGTAGTCAGCTTAATTTTGATGACAATCATTATGGGGATTCAGGTGTTTTCACGATATGTTCTTGGGGCATCGCCTTCCTGGTCGGAAGAATTGACGCGGTATCTTTTTGTGTGGGCAGGATTTCTCAGTGTGAGTTATTGCACAAAACGATGTATTTCCATCAAAATTGAACAATTTGTGGCAATGTTTCCGAAGCGGGGAAAGGCCGTCTTTAAACTGGTAAATCATACCTTTGAGTTGATTTTCTTTTTCTACCTTATTCCGTTTGCTGTGAAATATTTGATTTCTGCAGTGGAAAGCGGACAGGTAAGTCCGGCATGCCATATCCCGATGTATTATGTACAGGCGGCACCGCTGGTCAGCTTTGTGTTGGTGGCGATACGAATCATGCAGCGCTGGTACGCAGAGCTGCAAATAATCAGAAACAGAGGAGAGGAGTAGACTATGCCGGTATTTGTTGTATTTTTCATTTTTATCGTTTGCCTTATTATTGCGATTCCGGTGTCTATTGCCCTTGGAATTGTTGCTGTACTGCCGGGAGCTTTTGATCCTTCCTTTACTGCATCGGGACAATTTGTGATTCGTTCCATGCTGGGTGGAATTGACAGTTTTCCGTTACTGGCCGTACCGATGTTTGTTCTTTCCGGTATTCTGATGGCAAGGGGAGGAATTTCAAAGAAATTATTTGATGTATTTGCCTATTTTCTGGGTAAAATGACAGCGGGAATGCCTTGTGCGGTTATTGTGACCTGTCTGTTTTACGGTGCCATTTCCGGCTCTGCTCCTGCGACGGTGGCGGCTGTGGGAAGCATGACCATTCCGATTCTGACCAATCTGGGATACGACAAAGATTTTTCCACTGCTGTGGTGGCGGTGGCAGGAGGACTTGGTGTTATCATTCCGCCAAGTATTCCATTTATTATGTACGGTATGGCATCAGGGGAATCGGTTAGCGATCTTTTTATTTCCGGAATCATTCCGGGAATTATGATTGGTGCACTTTTGATGCTATATGCCATTTATTATTGTAAGAAAAACGGGGAAGATAAAGAGAAAATAGCGGAAGTGGTAAATGAGCTTCATGAAAAAGGCTTTTTGTCTGTATTGAAAGAAAGTTTCTGGGCGATTTTAAGTCCGGTTATCATTCTCGGATGTATTTATTCCGGGATTGCTTCTCCTACGGAGGCAGCGGTTATTTCCGTATTTTATGCATTGTTTGTGAGCATGGTGATTTATCATTCTATCAAATGGAAGGATCTTTGGGGGATTCTTGTGGAAGCCGTGCGGACGTATGCGCCGATTCTGTTCATTCTGGCGGCCTCAGTGGCATTTTCCAGAGTGCTTACCTTAATGCAGGTTCCGCAGAGCGTCAGTGCATGGATTCTTACCCATTTTACGAATAAAGTGATTTTATTGCTGGTGATCAATGTATTCCTCCTGATTGTCGGTATGGTGATGGATACAACTCCGGCGATTTTGATTTTGACGCCGATTCTCCTTCCGATTGTTACAGCCATAGGCATGAATCCGATTCATTTCGGTATTATGATGGTGGTCAACCTGGCCATTGGTTTTGTGACTCCTCCGATTGGGGTTAACCTGTTTGTGGCCAGTTCCCTTACTGATATTCCGGTAATGCGCATCGCGAAAAAGGCAATGCCGATGATCGTATATTTTCTGATTGCGCTTTTGGTAATTACCTTTGTTCCGGCAATCAGCACCATGTTTATAGGTTAGGAAAGGAGAACAGCATGAGATTTCGAAAATTATATGTGGCAATCATCATGATGATATCCGTTTTGACACTGTGCTGTGGTTGTCAGAAGAAAGGGGCAGACACAGACGGAGTGCAGCGTTATGCCTGGCCTCTTGGAACGGCCAGTCCGGAAGATACGGTCACCCAGATTTATGCAGAAAAATTTGTGGAAGAAGTGGATCGCTTAAGTGATGGTAAAATAAAAATTCAGGTGTATCCGAACAGTACCCTCGGTGGTGACAGAGAATTACTGGAGTCCTGTAAGGATGGAGATATTCCTTTTGTCATTCAGAATACGGCACCGCAGGTAACCTTTATGAAAGATTTGGCTATATTTGATATTCCATGCCGATTTTCCACCATTGAAGAGGCGAGAGCGAAAGTGGATGACCCGGAATTTTACAGCCTGATGGAAGATGTGTATGAGCAGGGCGGATACAAACTATTGGGATATGCGGATCAGGGATTCCGTGTCATGTCCACCAATAAAAAGGTTTCGTCTCTTGCCGATTTTAGAGGGCAGAAAATCCGTACCATGGAAAATTCTTATCATATGGATTTCTGGAAGGCTTTAAAGGCATCACCAACACCAATGACCTTTAGTGAGGTTTATATTGGGTTGCAGCAGGGTACGATTGATGCCCAGGAGAATCCTTACGAGGTAATTGTCTCCAACCGTCTCTACGAGCAGCAGGGTTATGTGGTGAATACCAACCATTTACCGCATCTGATTTCCCTCATTGTCAGCGATGAATTTTTTGCCGGCCTTCCGGAAGAAAGTCAGAATATTATCACGGAAGCCGCAGAATTGGCCAAAGAAGAAGCCCGTCAGGCCTCCGATGACCGTATTGCCGAAAAAATCAAGATCCTAGAAGACAGTGGAACAGAAATCATAGAACTTGACGATGCCCTTCGTCAGGAAATGAGAGAGGCTGCTCAGCCAGTCTACGATGAAATTGAAAAAGATGTCAGTAAAGAGATTGTGGAAGCATATCTGAAATAATGCGTGAAATAGGGGTCAGGCATTGTGAATATCCTGGTAAACTGGAGTCGGTAATGTTCACAGTACCTGACCCCAGATTATATTTGTGAAGATTAAGTGAAATTCTTGAATAATGCAGGTAAATTATGTTAATATAAAACTTACGATATGAATGATGATGTTTTAAATCAATTAGATTGAAAACATTTACAATATGTGTAAAGTTTATTAAGATTTTTGAAGGGGAATAAGAGATGAAGGGACTTTTTATTATTAATCCATCTTCAGGCAGACAGAATTTTCAAGATAAGATCAAAGATATTACCGGAACCCTGATTATGGATCAGATTTGCAACACCATTGATGTGTTTTATACAGAAAAACAGGACGATGCTCAGAATAAAGCCGCGTCTTTGCAGCCGGGAGAGTATGATTTTGTAGTGGCTGTCGGTGGAGACGGTACCTTAAATGAAGTGATTAACGGAATTATCATCGGTAAGAGCGAGATTCCGGTGGCAGTCATCTCTGCCGGAACGGTCAATGATTTTGCCACATATCTGAGTCTTCCTCAGAATCCGGCAGAGTTCTGTGAGATGATTAAGAACTTTAATCTGAAACAAGTAGATGCCGGAAAGGTAAATGACAAATATTTTATTAATGTGGTGGCAGCTGGTCTGCTTTCTGATATTGGTTTCAAGGTGGATAAGGATAAAAAGGCAGTTTTAGGTAAGCTGGCTTACTATTTGGAAGGGGCCATTGACTTGCCAAAACAGTTTTCCAAAACCATGAATCTTCGTTTTATTACAGAAGAAAAGACCATGGAAGAAGAGGTATTCCTCTTCATGGTCACCAACAGCCAGAGTGTTGGCGGCTTCCGTGAGATGGCTCCACTGGCCTCCACTTCTGATGGTAAGCTGGATGTGGTGATTATCCGAAAGATGGACATTTTCCAGGTGACTCCGTTATTGATCGCCCTGGTGCAGGGCGATCATGTCAATCATCCGGCAGTGGAATATTTCCAGACCCAAAAGCTCATTATAGAGAATATGGATGACCAGGAGATTAATGTGGATTATGACGGTGAAAAGCTTCCTGGTGGTTTTCCGGTTAACATTGAGATGATTCCGGGAGCGGTTCAGATTGTGATTCCGCAATAAATGAGAGTGTGGAATTGAACATTTACTCGATTGTAATAAATAAATGTAAAATACGTATTAATTATAATTTCAACTTGCAAATCATCAGGTAGTAGTCTATAATAGGTAAAGATTACGATGAGAAAAGCTACGGTATGAAAGTTTGTCAGAGAGTCGGTGGTTGGTGTGAACCGATGAGATGGACATACCTTTCCACTTTTTGAGTATTTGATGAAAGTCAAAGGCCGGTACCCTTTATCGTACCAGAGAGTGGCTGCTATACGGCAGCAATTTGGGTGGCAACACGGAGTCCTTCGTCCCATGGTCTGGAACGGAGAACTCCTTTTTTTATCGTAGTCTGATAGAAATTTTGCCATTTTCAGGCGGGTGTATTTAAGAAAAATCATAAAAACATTGTTTCACAGGAGGAAAGATATGATAGATTTAAAATTTTTAAGAGAAAATCCGGAAATCGTAAAACAGAATATCAGAAATAAGTTTCAGGATGAGAAACTTCCGCTGGTAGATGAAGTGATCGAGCTTGATGTGAAGAGAAGAGAAACTCAGCAGGAAGCCGATGATCTTCGTGCAAATCGTAAGAAGATTTCCAAACAGATCGGTGCACTCATGGCACAGGGCAAGAAAGAAGAAGCGGAAGAAGTTAAACTTCAGGTAACTAAAAATGCAGAACGTCTTGCAGAACTGGAAGCTCTGGAAGCAGAATTGGGTGAAAAAGTAACCAAAATTATGATGACTATTCCGAACATCATCGATCCAAGCGTTCCGATCGGAAAAGATGACAGTGAGAATGTGGAAGTTCAGAAATACGGTGAGCCGGTGGTTCCTGATTTCGAGATTCCTTACCACACAGAAATCATGGAAAAATTAAACGGAATCGATCTGGATAGCGCAAGAAAAGTAGCAGGAAATGGATTCTATTACCTGATGGGTGATATCGCAAGACTGCATTCTGCAGTGATTTCCTACGCAAGAGACTTCATGATCGACCGTGGATTTACTTACTGTGTACCACCTTTCATGATTCGAAGCAACGTGGTAACCGGCGTTATGAGTTTTGCTGAGATGGATGCCATGATGTACAAGATTGAGGGAGAAGATTTATACTTGATTGGTACCAGCGAACACTCCATGATCGGTAAATTTATCGATACCGTAATTCCGGAAGATACCCTTCCAAAAACCCTCACATCCTATTCTCCTTGCTTCCGTAAAGAAAAAGGTGCTCATGGAATCGAAGAGAGAGGTGTTTACCGTATCCACCAGTTCGAGAAACAGGAAATGATTGTTGTATGTCAGCCGGAAGAAAGCCCGATGTGGTTTGATAAATTATGGCAGAACACCGTAGATTTATTCCGTTCTCTGGATATTCCGGTACGTACTCTGGAATGTTGTTCCGGCGACCTTGCTGACCTTAAAGTAAAATCCGTTGACGTAGAAGCATGGTCTCCACGTCAGAAGAAATACTTTGAAGTTGGAAGCTGTTCTAACCTTGGCGATGCTCAGGCAAGAAGATTAAAGATCCGTGTAGTTGGTGAAAAAGGCAAATATTTTGCTCATACCCTTAACAACACCGTTGTTGCACCTCCACGTATGCTTATCGCATTCCTGGAAAATAACTTAAACGAAGACGGTTCTGTAAATATTCCGGAAGTACTTCGTCCATATATGGGCGGAAAATCTGTGATTAAACCAGAATAAGGCTGAAATTACAGACGCAGGTGGAGTGCAAAACATGCAAAACAGACGCCGATCAGGATGCAAAACAGACGCCGACGAGGCGGTATGGTAGTTTTTTTACCTCCACCTCACACGGACAGTTAAATAGTAATAACGATACCAGACGACAGGCATTCACCGATGACTATTATCAGTCCTCGGTGAGGCTTCGCCTATAATCAAAGCAAAGACGAGGACTCATTTGTGCAAGCACAATTGTCCTCGTCTTTTGCTTTTTTTTCCTGTCTGGACTATATAACCTGTCCGCGCTCACAGTCGGCGTCTGTTTTGTGTTCTCGGCGGCGTCTGTTTCCCTCTCCCGTCTGTCTCCGACTCCACTTTATTTGTTGTGTTTCTTTTTCTTATTGGTCGGATGGTAGCTGTCCGCGTCGGTGGAGCGGCGTTTTCTTCGCTGAGCCATCCGATTTTTTATTCTCTTTTCTGCTTCCCATCGACGGATCATTTGCATGATGGCGAAGATCAACAGAAAAGCAATTCCGACCCGAAGAATGTATTTCATCAGTTTGGCAGGGGTGAGTTTATCGGCGGTATCCGGATCCGGAACGGTCTCCAGGTCATCATCAATTTCCTTGCCGCTGATGTAACTTTTCGCTGCCGCAGTGGTGGTGTCATAAGTAACCGGTGCATTGCCGATCACGGTATCGCCGGAAGAGATATTGATATATCCCATCCGACCGGTCTCTTTATCTTCATCAAGAGTGAAAGATGTTTTTAATTCAGAAGCATCAAATCCCTTTTTTACAAGGATATAATAATCTTCCGGAAAACTGCATCCCAATCGTTCGATCTCTGTCAATTTATCATCATTGATAGACTTATCCTGGCTGAGAGCCTCGTCCAGATCAAAGTTCTTCAAAGGAGAAATGGTCTCCACCTGCTTAAATCCCCATTCATAAAGAGCCTTGCTGTCATAGTAGCTGTTGTCAGCACCGTAATCTTTCAGAATGACACAGAGGAGCTCCACGCCGTCCTTTTTGGCATATGTAACCAATGTGTTGAGGGCAGCCTGTGTGAATCCTGTTTTGCCCCCTTCTGCCGGCTCATAATAATATTCGCTGTTCTCACGCAAGATTTTGGCGTGATTCCATAATTCAAGAGTATTGCTCAAGGTATCGCTTTTTTGCAGAGTGTAGCTGTCGGCGCTGGCAATTTTGCGGAATTCCTCATGTTTCAGGGCTTCCTGTAAAATGAGTCCCATATCGTGAGCTGTGGTATAATGTTCTTCATCCGGCAGTCCGTGGGGATTCTTGAAATTCGTTCCGGTACATCCCAGTTCCTTTGCCCGTGATGTCATCAATTTGGCAAAATCTTCGTCGGAGCCTGAGATGTGTTCTGCCAGAGCTGCTGCTGCTTCATTAGCAGATACGAGCATCAACGCATAAAGACTATCTTCTACGGTAAGCTGAGCTCCAACATTGATTCCGGCTGTGCTGCTGCCAGCCTCAATGCCATTAACCGCCGCATTGGAAAATGTAACGATATCCGACATGTTACAATTTTCAATGGCTAAAAGAGCAGTCATCACTTTGGTGATGCTGGCTGGATAACGCTTTGTATCCGCCTCTTTCTCATAAAGTACAGCTCCGGATGCCACATCCATAAGAAGAGCGGATTCGGCATACAAATCCGGACCATTGCCCAGATCATCAATACCATAGGAAGAAGCATAGATTTCTGAAGAAGCCGCTGTCTTAGAATTATTCGTTTCTGAAAAAGCCGCTGCCTTGGAATTATCCGTTTCAGAAGAGGTATTTGTTTCAAAAGCTTCTGTCTCAGAAGATATTTCTGACGTCACGTTCGTCCGGATGGCAGTTGTGTCATTCTGGGAAGAATATTGGGCATTAACCGGCAGGGAAAGGGAAATGCCAAGCATTACACTTAGTAAAAATATCGATAATCGTTTCATTACTGGTAACTCCTTATTATTAAAATCAATATGAGATTTATTTTATACCATCAGATGCGACAGTGCAAGAAAAAGCAAAAATAAATTGCAAAATTGTAAGATTCCGATTAAGATAAGAGATAGAATTATAATGAAAATGAGAGGAAATTGTATGCGTTTAAGAAATGTGAAAGGATCCAGAGAACATATCGCAATTAATGAATATGTAATAAAAGAAGCAGAACAATATAAAGGAACCTGGAGAGAAGTATTTGAAGATGATAAGCCGATCCATATTGAAATAGGAATGGGAAAAGGAAAATTTCTGATGGAGATGGCAAGACAGCACCCGGAGATTCACTACATCGGCATTGAAAAATATTCCAGTGTTCTGGTCCGAGCCTTGGAGAAGATGGAAGAAGACCCGTTGAATAATGTTCATTTTATTCGAATGGATGCAGAATATATCAATCAGGTATTTGACAAAGGAGAAGTGGAAGAGATTTATCTGAATTTCTCTGATCCATGGCCGAAAGACCGTCATGCCAAACGGAGACTGACCTCCCGCCAGTTCCTTGCTAGATACAAAGAGATTCTGAAAGAGAACCAGCGTGTGATTTTCAAAACCGACAACAGAGGATTATTTGATTTTTCTCTGGAAGAAGTAAAAGAAGCAGGATGGAAACTCGATCTTTGCACCTTTGATCTCCATCACAGCGAATATCTGGAAGGAAATGTCATGACAGAATACGAAGAAAAATTCGTAAATAAAGGTAATCCAATCTGTAAAATGATCATTCACTACGAATAAAAAATCTGCTGCACTATATCATTTTAGTGCAGCAGATATTTTCATTTCCCATTTAATGTTTTATTAACATCATCAAAATCTTTCATTAACCCGTTGAGCCAACGCCAGATCCCCCGATTGCAGAAACTTTTTCTCTGAAGCTTCCATAGAAATTTACGAAAAAATGGGATAAAAATTCCTTCTTTCCCGCTGTTTATTCTATAGTATTCTCATCATTTGCAGATGATTCCTGCGGATTTGTTTCATTATCACTGATTGTTTCCTTGAGTTTATGCAGGATTTTTTTCAGTGGCGATTCCTGTGGTGGGTTTTCCGATGGAAGATCCTCTATAATAATATTTTTTTCTGCTAATTTGCGGTTAATAAGTAATCCGAGCAAATACTGAACGACTGCCACGACAGGGACGCCCAGAAACATGCCGGCTATGCCCGCATAGGCACCACCGAAGGTGATGGCAAATAATATGATGATCGGACGTAAACCCGTGGAATCACCGAGAAGACGAGGACCGAGGATCAGACCGTCAAATTGTTGAAGCGCCAGGATCATAATGCCAAAAATAATGCCGTATTTTAAATCGGTTACCGTAAGGATGATAAGTCCCGGGACAGCCCCGATATAAGGACCGAAATAAGGAATCATATTGGTGATACCCACGATCACGCTGATCAGCACCGAATAAGGAAGGTTCAGAATATTCATAATAAAGAAGCAAAGAACGCCGATGATCAGAGAATCAATGGCCTTTGCGATGATGTATCCTGTGAAAATCTTATTACAATTCGCTGCGATTTCGATGGTTCCTTCTGCCCATTTTTTCGGGAGAAAGGCAAAAAGCATTTTCTGGATATTATGGAAAATAATCTTTTTGTCTGATAAAAGATAAATGGAAACCACGATGGCAATGATGATCATGATGAACCATTTGATAATTGCGATGGAAGCAGAATACAGCCATGGGATAAGTTTAGATGCCAGAGCTGTGGATAATTCCATCATTTTCGGAGATAATTTGTCAATGAACTGGTTGATCAGATTATTGTTAATAAAATCATTTTCATAAGCAAAATCCCGCAGCCACCTGGAAAATGTAATATACATCAGAGGTATATTGGCGGATAATTCCGAGATACTGGAAATCAGCTGAGGAATGACGTACACCAGACAGATGCCGATGAATCCCAGAACGATCAGATAAGTACATAATATAGATAATAATTTGCGTAACTTACCATTTTTCATATGACAGACATTGACCAGAATTTTGTCATGAATGTAAGTCACAAGCGGATTGACCATAAAGGCAATCAAAATCCCGACCACAAAGCTGGACATATTGGAAAGAAGATCTTTAAAAACCTGTATGGTTGAATTCCAATGGAAAATAACCCGGAAAATGATACATGCTGCCAAAATGACAAAAACGGTATAAATACAAATGGTAAAATACCGTTGATTTGATTGAAATTGATTTTTATTATTCATAGATGAAATCCTTTCGTAATGTATTCTTCTATATTCGCATTTTTATTCTCTATCATTAATCATTACTTATTATAGAAGATTTCCAAAAAAACACAAGATAATCTGACGAAAAAATAAAATACAGACTTTTCTTTTTATAAACCCTCCTATATAATGGGGCTTGTTTCAAAAACAGCCCGATAATGATTGTTTTCTGGAAAATGACCATTTTCCCATAGAAAGAAGACGGCCCAGCGATTGTACTGGAAAAAAAACTTAAAAAATAAAAAAAATACTTGCATTTTGCTTATGTTTCATATATAATAAATCTTGCGTTGAAAATGCATGCGCTTTTAGCTCAGTTGGTAGAGCAGCGGACTCTTAATCCGCGTGTCCAGGGTTCGAGCCCCTGAAGGCGCACTTAGGAAGCATCATTTCTGTGAGAAAGTCCGGAAGTGGTGCTTTTTTCGTGTTTAGAAAGGGGCTCGAACCCTGGTTCGTATCTCGCCTGCCGGTCTTCGCTCCGCTTCGGTCGGCTCTTATGTGGTCCACCGGACCACCCGCCGGTCGTTGCTTCTGCTCTCTGGCGAGAGCAGAGTGGTCCACTGGACCACCGCAACCCTGAAGGCGCACTTAGGAACACTGTTTTTTACGGGATAGCTGTGGGGGACGGTGTTTTTTGTTTGATTGACGTGATTCATAACATAAGGTACAATGAAGAAAATTATTAAAACAAAAAGATCATTCAAGTAGAAAGTGGTGATGAAATGTCTTTAGTGAAAGAAAAACTTTTTACAGTAGAAGATGTGTACGAATTACCAGAAGGAGAAAGAGCAGAACTGATTGACGGCAGATTTTATATGATGGCTCCTCCGAGTCGACGGCATCAGGAGATTGTTGGAGAATTGTTTGGAGTGATTCGTGATTATATCAGGAGAAACAATGGTTTTTGTAAGCCGTATATTTCGCCGTTTGCCGTTTTTTTGAATGATGATGATAGAAATTATGTGGAGCCGGATATCAGTGTGATCTGCGATCCGAGTAAGTTGTCTGATCGTGGCTGTGAAGGTGCACCGGATTGGGTGATTGAGGTTGTTTCACCGGGAAGTCAACGGATGGATTATATGATAAAATTGTTCAAGTATCGGACAGCAGGAGTCCAGGAATATTGGATTGTAGATGCAGAGAAGAACCGGGTGACGGTCTATAATTTTTCTGAGGACAATATCGCTGAATATACGTTTCGCGATAAAGTGAAAAGTGGAATATATCATGATCTGGAAATTGATTTTTCAGAGATACCAGTCTGATTCGGAGGGAGATTATGGATCTCTTGTTCTGTCATGGAGGAATTTGATCATGAGAACGAAAAAACGGATGATAATGAAGTTACTGGTAATGCTATTGCTGGTAACAGGAATGGGGATTTTGGGGAATCCTGTAAGTGTGTCTGCAAAATCTGTCCCGAAATTAAATGTGACTAAAAAAACAGTGATAGAAGGCCAGTCACTAAAATTGAAAGTAAAAAATGGATCTGTGATAAAGAGCACGATGCTTCTCTTGTGGCCACTTCATCCAGGGAGGAGTTCAACTTATACTGTCCATGGGGAAATGGAGAGTGGGTAAATTATTAATCAATAAAAATCGATTCCGTTTTTCGGAGATGATACGATAAGAAAAACATTGACAGGAGGAAGAGAAATACATGAATTTGATTTTTGATCTTGATGATACGATTTATAATCTTATGGGACCGTTTCAGATTGCCCATGAGGCTATATTTGCAGATAAGGTGGATGTGGATTGTACGGCAGTGTTTCTGCGTTCCCGAATTGTGTGTGATGATATTCTCACGAAGGAGAAGGCCGGATTAATTGCGCCGGAGGAGTGTTTTTATCAGAGGATAAAGCTGATTTATCAGGCTTATGGCGTGGATGTTGACCGGGAAACGGCAGAGGAGTTTGAGAAAATATACCGCATCGAGCAGGGCAGGATTCAGCCTTATGAGACAGTGATGGAGATTCTGGATTTCTGCCGGGAGAAGGAGATTCCGAGAGCGGTGCTTACCAATGGAAGGGAGAAGAATCAACGGGTGAAGGCTGCTGCTTTAGGACTCGAGAGATGGTTTGATTATGACCGGATTTATGTGTCCGGTGCCATCGGCTATCAGAAGCCGGAGCCGGGTGCTTTCCTGTATATTCAGGACGAGATGCATCTTGATCCGGTGGAGACCTGGTACATAGGAGATACCTATGATTTCGATGTAGAGGGCGCACATAATGCCGGATGGAAGACCATCTGGTTTAATCATCGTCACAGACCGTGTCCGACTGAAAAGAATCTGGCGGATATCGAGGTGAGAAGCAGTGCAGAGCTGAAAAAGGTGATTGAGAATTTGTACAATTCGGCTATATAATGAAGGATAATGTTTACGAAAAATCCATATACGATTTAGAATAAGAACCGGGAAGCGCAGACTTGCTGATGGAGAAAATATCAGAGGTCTGCGCTGGTCTTGTTTTGACCATTTTTTTGTAATATAGTTATTAATATAGGCTTTTTATGCTTTGAAATGGGAAACATTTACTATTAGGAAATGGAATTCATACATGGAGGAAGTTCAATGCGACTGCTGGTGGTAGAGGATGAAAAAGATTTGAATAGAATAATTGTCAGGACACTTGAGGCGGAGGGATATCTGATTGATGCCTGTTATAACGGAATGGATGCGATGGCATATATCACAACGATAGAGTATGATGCGGTGATTTTGGATGTCATGTTGCCGGAACTGAATGGATTTGAGGTGTTAAAGCGGATGCGGAGTCTGAAACTGGAGATACCTGTTCTTTTTCTGACTGCCCGTGATCGGGTGGAAGATATCGTGTTCGGGTTAAATAGTGGAGCTGATGATTATATGGTAAAGCCGTTTTCTTTTGATGAACTGCTGGCCCGGATCCGAGTGATCACCCGAAGAAATCCGGAAGTGCGGGAAAATATTTACCAGTGCGGGGATCTTGTGATTAATTGTAACGATCGGAGCGTGACAAGACAAGGAAAGGAGATTGCACTTTCTCCAAAAGAATACGCAGTTTTAGAGTATCTGGCCAGAAATAAAAATGTGGCATTGACCCGTTCTCAGATTGAATCCAATATCTGGGATATGGATTATGATAATGAATCGAATGTGATAGATGTGTATATCCGATATCTCAGAAAGAAAATTGATGATGATTATGAGGAGAAATTAATTCAGACCGTCAGGGGAGTGGGGTATATGTTAAAATGCGAAAAATAAAAAAGACATCTCTTGTGGAATATATATCGGTGAGATTTATCGGGATTACGTTTGTGATGGCTCTTTTGATGGCAATTTTTGTTACTTATTTTTCCAATGAAGCGATTGATTTTGATATTAAGTCTCAAATTCGAAAAGAATCCAAATACGATTACCTTAACATTAATATGGAAGGGAATCAGCTGGTCGTTTCAGATGAGTTTGTTTTTGAAGATAATCAGATCTATAAAATAGTTCTCGATATGGACGGAAATGTGGTGAGAGGAGAATATCCGACAGAGGGGCTTGCTCAGATGCCTCTTGATACAAATATCAATGCGCGGATTCGAAAAATAAAATGTGGAAACAGCCATTATTATGTTTTTGACCGCCCGATTATCAAAAGTGATAAGGGTATGGATCATAAGAAAATGATTGCGGTGGTGCGCAGCGTGGTAAATCGAAAGGATATTTCCAGTGATTATCAGATGTTGAAACGAACGTCCTACATTTGTGCGATCGTGATCATAATTCTGGGTGTGGTATTGTCGTTGCTGATTTCCAGGCAGATCGTGGAGCCGATCAAACAAATCTGTGATACGGCAGAAAAAATCGGTCAGGAGAAGGATCTGTCACAGCGTATTCAATACGAAGAGGGATTTAAAGAGATTGCAATTCTGGCAGATGCCAACAACCGGATGCTGGATCGGCTGGAGGAAATGTTTGAAAAACAAAAGCAGTTTACTTCGGATGTTGCCCATGAATTGAAGACTCCGGTGGCGGTAGTGATGGCAGAGTGCCAGTATGCCAAAAAACATATTAACAATAAAGAAGAGTTTGATGAGGAATTGTCTCTCATTGAACGGCAGATAAAGAAAACCAACCAGATTATTCACCAGCTTTTGCAGTTATCCAGACTTGATCAGGAACGGATTCAGATTAATTTTGAATATGTGGATCTTAGAGATATTATAGAACAGGTTTGTGAAACGGAAAAAGGAAAGGATCAGAAAATGATTGATATCCGCCTTCATCTGGATAAGGCGGAAGCCTGGGTAGATGTGGGGTTGATCATGATTGTGATTCGCAATCTGATCAATAATTCCATCAAATACAGCAAAGAAAATTCGCCGGTTGATGTCTACCTGAAAAAAGAAGAAAAAACCATAAAAATTATCGTTCAGGATTATGGTTGTGGAATGACAGAAAGCGAGAGAAAGCAGATTTTCGACCGTTTTTATCGTGCAGATAAAGCAAGAAATTCCGAAGGCTTTGGACTGGGACTTTCCATTTCTGCCAAAATTATGGAGATTCATCACGGACAGATTAAAGTAGCCAGTGTGGAGCAGCGAGGCAGTATTTTTACCTTGCTTTTACCAGAAGATCCTGGTGCATCGTATCTTAAATAATTAGACCGAATAACTTGCCTGTTTTTCTGATAGCACCATTCAAAAAGCATCAATGTAGCCAGAGAGGAATAAATTACAGAAATTGTCAGCAAATAATTGCTATTTTTTAATATTATTTTAATGTTATTCTTTTATAATGAAAAAAATAAAAATAATCCGAAATCGTTAAGAAAGGAGAGGATGACTGTGAGACGAAAAGTCATTTTTTTAGTAGAACACGATGAAGATTATGTGAAGAAATTCTGTAATTTTTTCAATAAAGAATATGACATTATCCTCGCTTCTGAGGAAGAACAGGTATTGGAAGTCTATGCAGAAAAGAATACAGATATTGATATCGTGGTGATGGGCAGCACTCTCCGGGGGAAAGATGGGTGCGATATTCTGGCTGAGATTAAGTCTTACAATAATGTGCCGGGAATTGCCCTTCTGGATACCAGAGCACCGGAAGCCCAAATCATGGCATATCGAAAAGGCGCCAATGACTGTGTAGTGAGGGAAGACCCGATTCTTCTTCTGAAAATGAAGCTGGAAGCGGTATTGAAAATGGTATATGGAGAGGATCATTCCATTCAGGAAGGAATTCTGGAACTGGATCCGGAAAAGAAAACTCTGAAAGTGGAAGAAGAATATATTGACATTACCATTAAGGAATTTGATCTTTTGTATTACTTCATGAGAAACAAGCATGCCATCCAGAGCAGAGATCAGATCATCACCGCGGTCTGGGGAATCAACTACGAAGGCAGTGACCGTGTGGTGGATTCTCTGGTCAAAAAACTCCGCCTTAAATTGAAAAAGGCATCCAATTACATCCACACCGCCTACGGAATGGGATATTATTTTGAACTTCCTATGAAGGAAACAGCATAAACAGAATCCGCACAAATTTAACATGAATTTTACATATGCATCTCTTTGGATTTTACATGACTGTGATAAGTTATGGAAAAAGATAGAAAGAAGGATGCATATGAACAGAATATATCAGATATCAACAAAATTCCATGAAAAAACCGGGTTAAAAGAGACGTCAATCTTTCTCTTTATCAATATCATTTTCTGGGCGTTGCTGGCACTTCTTCTCGGAATGCCTGTCTGCCGACTGCTTTTTGGAACCTGGCAGATAAACGGAATCGTCTTATTCTGCCTG
>JAQYIU010000021.1 GCA_028721415.1 Lachnospiraceae bacterium
TTCAGGGAATAACCTGTTTGTAACGGCAATGAAAAAAGAAGGCGTGGATACGATTTTTGCATATCCAGGTGGAATGGTCGTCAATCTTTTAGATGCACTCCATGATTGTCACGGTATTGACCTTGTACTTCCCAGACATGAACAGGGGCTGATTCATGCAGCGGATGGGTATGCCAGAGCCACCGGTAAGGTGGGAGTCTGTCTGGTAACCAGCGGTCCGGGTGCGACCAACCTTGTTACAGGAATTGCAAATGCAAATTATGACAGCATCCCTCTGGTCTGCTTTACCGGACAGGTACCGGAGCATCTGATTGGTAATGACGCATTTCAGGAGGTTGATATTGTGGGTATTACCCGTAATGTGGCCAAGTTCGTCATTATGGTAAGAGACCGTGAGATGCTTGCACAACGTATCAAAGAAGCTTTTTATATTGCCAGATCCGGCAAGCCGGGTCCGGTGCTGGTTGATTTGCCGACGGATGTCATGGCGGAACTTGGTTCTACATCCTATCCGACGGAAGTGAATATCCGCGGTTATAAACCAAATAAAGGAGTTCATGTAGGCCAGCTCAAAAAAGCGATTGCACTTTTAAAAGAAGCAACAAAACCGATCTTTTTAATCGGCGGCGGTGTAAATCTTGCACATGCACAAAATGAGATGACAACCCTTGCAGAGAAGTTAAACATCCCTGTCATTACAACGGTAATGGGAAAGGGAGCTATTTCTACAGAGCATCCATTATTTATCGGCAATATCGGAATGCACGGTTCCTATGCGGCGAACCGGGCTGCTAATGAATGTGATCTGATGTTCTCTATTGGTTGCCGTTTCAACGACAGAGTGACTGGAAACGTAAGCAAATTTGCACCGAATGCGAAGATTGTACATATTGATATTGAGGCAGCTGCCATTTCCAGAAATGTTACAGTAGATATTCCGATCGTAGCGGATGCCAAAGCGGCAATCTGTAAGATTCTGGAGCATACAGATCCAATGAATCATGGAGAGTGGATAGAAGAAGTGAAAAGCTGGGATAGAGAGCATCCTCTCGGCATTGAAGTGAAGCAGGGTGTGAATCCGCAGCGGATCATTGAGACTTTGAATGAAGTTTATGCTGACAGAGATACGATTTTTACCTCCGATGTAGGACAGCATCAGATGTGGGCTTCCCAGTATCTTAAACTGGATGCGACTCATCGACTGATTCAGAGTGGCGGTCTGGGAACCATGGGATTTGGTCTTCCTTCTGCTGTTGGCGCACAGATTGGCTGCCCGGATAAATCCGTGGTATCGATCAGCGGAGATGGCGGATTCCAGATGAACATTCAGGAACTGGCAACGGCAATGTGTCAGGAACTTCCGCTGGTTAATATTGTATTTAACAATAATTATCTTGGAATGGTAAGACAGATGCAGGATCTGTTCCACAACAAAAGATATACGATTACCTGTTTGCGATATCACAAATCCTGTAAAGGAAAGTGTGGTACTCCGGGATGGGTTTGTCCGGATTATTCACCGAATTTTGTGAGTGTTGCAGAAGCCTATGGTTCGAAAGGATATCTGGTTACAAGCGACGATCAGCTTAAGAGCACGATTCTGGAAGCCAGAGCTTATGCTGAAGAACATAATAGGCCTGTCATCATCGAATGTGCGGTTGCACCGGAAGAACTGGTTCTGCCGATGATCCGTGGCGGTGCAAGCTTTGAAGAAATCATATATTAGGAGGACATAAAACATGAGAGAGTTAAACACAACAAAAAAGAAAAGATGGGTATCTCTTTACGTAGAAAACCGGATTGGCGTTCTGGCACGTATTTCCGGTATGATGTCCGGCAAATCCTATAATATTGACAGTATCACCGTCGGGGTGACAGAAGATCCGACTATTTCCCGAATGACGATTGGTCTGAGTTCTGACGATGCCACTTTTGAACAGATTAAAAAACAGCTGAATCGATGTGTGGAGGTCATCAAATTAAACGATATCACCGATGCACCGACTCATATGAAGGAGATTCTGTTCGTAAAAATTCACGAATGTTCCGAGTTTGAAAAAGGAGAGATTTTCCGAATTGCCCAGGTATTTGGAGCAAAGGCGATAGATTATGGAATCAACAGTGTTCTGTTGGAATGTGTTGCCACAGAAGGACGGAATAATGATCTGATTGATCTCCTTAACCGCAAATTTGATCAGGTTGAGATTGTACGTGGTGGTATCGTCGCCATTGAATCAATCAGCATGACAGACAGATAATAAGAAAAATGGTTGTTCCCAACATTTACTGAGATATACCGGGAAGTGACTACGTTATCATAATGAAAGAAGCGTGGCTGAGAGTTGATAATAGATATTTATCGATTTATCAATGTGGCTACGCTTCTTTTTTATCTTTGATTAGTAAATTAATAGAAATGAAAGGAAATAATTTAATTAAAACCAGTAATTGACAATTATTTTATGGGGTGATATGATAAATAAGGAAATAATTTCCAAATGTACAAAAGATGAGGAAATAAGGTTATATGTGATGAGAAAGAAAGGAGGGAATCTGATTTGTGAGTGACAAATATATAATGCTTTTATGATTAATGGAAAGGAGGAGCCATGAGAAATCGGATAAAGAGATGGCTGATTGTCATGCTGGTCGGAGTCCTGATGTTTCATCAGATATCCGATCCATTCATCCTGTCAGCATCAACCGGGATTGAGACGGAAGCAGCTTACCCGAATTCAGATGAGAAAGAGATAATGGCAGAAGCAACAACAGATGACAAGATTCCGGAAGGAAAGAATCAGGAGAAGGCACTGGAGGAGAATCAGGATGGAGAAGAATCCTCCGATGATATACAGAATTTCGATAAAAGGATTGAGGAGATAAATGAAGATGAGAATCAGGAGGCAGAGGGAGGAACAGAGGTAAAGAATGAAACAGAGGTAAAGAATGAAACAGAGACAAAGAACGAAGATGATAAATCAGCCCCGCCAGAACAGGAAGAAGTAAAGCAGGATGATACCGTGTCGAAAAGTGATGCTAAAAAAGAACAGGCAATCTCAGATAATAAGACAAAAACTCTGAGAATGGCAGAAGCGGTCACCTATGCCAATAACAGTATTAACATGCCGAAGGCGACGTATAAAACGATGATTTTACAGGGGGCCAAAGGCCAGGGACAGCGAATTGCAGAAAGTGGTAAAGTGACCATGATGGCTTCTGATGGGGATATTCAGAGAGATATTGATGCCAATCATAAAGAGTATAGTTCATTTACTCCTCATTTTAGTTCATCTACTACGGCCATACTCTCGACCCGGAATGGTTCAAAAAGTATACGAACCTACCTGGATGATCCGGATAAGGCCGCACTTTCCGGAGTGTTTGGAAAACCGGTGAATGAAAATTGTGCTGTTGATGGGAGAGTATTCAATCTGACAGCAGATATGAAGAATCAGTTAAGCTGCACTTACACCAATGTCGGCCGTTATTATGACAGAACTGCCGGTCGTTCTTATGCGATTGACATGAAGGCTGTTCTTGTGGATTATACGGCAAAGAGCAAAGCTTCCGCTAATGTGAAAAATGCAATAGAAGCCGGAGTGCTGGGCGAAGAAGGCGGAGCCCTGTTTGCCTTCGTAGGTAACGTTGGGATAGGTGTGCTTGTTTCTTTCTGTGATTCTGTGACGATAAAATATTATTATTATATCCATGGAACGCAGACTCCGATTTCAGTAAAAGGATTTACTCAATTTCGGGATGTGGATGCACAACAGGGGATCGAGTTTTCTTCCCAGGCAGATTATTTTTATGCTGTCAACACAGAAAACCAGTTTCTTGGCTGCAGTAAAGGTGTCTATTCTGCGGGAAATAAAGCCTATATTTATGCCTTAAGCTGTCAGGAAGTATCCAATCAGACAAATCATCGATTCTATTCTCTTTTTTCCGGAACAGAATTGAGTCTGAGATTTACCTTTGCCAAGTGCTCCAGGAACGACGATGGTGGAGCGAAGAACGGAAGTGATCTGGAGCAGTATGAGGTACCTTATGATCCTACTCTGGTGAAACCTTATTCATCCACCGCATCTGGCGGGTATATGGCTTTCACTGCAAAGTCGGCAGCTCTTTCCAGACCGGAGATAGAGAAAACAGTGTTTAATGGAGATAATATTGCAGGAGAAGTTTCTGCGCCTCATAAGGAGCTGACCAATACATTAGCCGATGTCACATCCGAATTCACTTATAAGATAAGAACGGTCTGTCCTTATGCCGATGCCTCGGAACATCGTTATGGTAGCTGGGTTCTGAAGGATCAGGTCAGTCCTTATCTGAATGTAAAAAAAGTGGTAGCATATGATGGAACTGGTAATCAGAGTGATGCCTTTCAGTTTCAGACGGCTGTGCAGGGAGACGGGTCTACGATAGTGACAGCGACAGCTAAAAATACAGCAGATCAGAGCTTTTATGAGAAAAACTGGTATGATCTGTATATTACAGTTCAAGTTAAGAGTCTGGCTGAATTGGAGAAATATCATCTGAATTTCTCTGATTTGTATGTGAAAAGCGGAACAAACAGAGGGAAATATGTAATCAAAAACAATGCAAGTCTTTCTACCGGAACAACTTATACTTCCAACGAAACAGAAACCATTGTTCCCCAGTGGGTTCAGGTAAAAAAAGTGAATGAGCAGGGAAAACCGATTAAGGGAGTAACTTTTGGAATCTATAGCAGTTCTGGTGCTGATGTGGCAAAAGACACACCACTGATGAAAGCAGAGACCGGACAAGATGGTATTGCTCAGTTTAAAATGCTTACTTTTTTTGAACTTGCAGGAAAAGACGGTCCTTATTATATAAAAGAAATATCCAGAGGTTCATTTGATAATGTCTACCAGTTGGAAAATCAATGGTATTATGAGTTTTCTGCCAGTAAAGGAAATGGAGTGATTTATGGAGAATTAAATAGCAGCAGTGCCATTCTGAAAGATCGATCAAAAATTCTGGAGAAACAGACGCTGATCGTAAGAAAGAAAAACAAAGAGACCAGTAATTATTTACTGGGAGCAGTTTTTACCCTTTATCAATGGTCTCAGACTTCAGGCAGTTATATGAAGCTGGGAGATCTGGTGCAGAATAAGGATGAAAAAGGGTATTATTATACCAATGATCGTTCTTTTACCGCAACGGAAGATAATCTGGGACGATTTATGGTAAAAGAGACTAAAGCACCATACGGATGTTATTATACACAACAGGAATGGTGTTTTGAAACAACCGATCAGTATATAGCGAATCCTGAAGCATTAGAATTTACATATCAGAATCAAAATGGTACGGTAGTCACCCAAAAAGGAGAACTTATTTATCAGAATCGCCTGCAAAAAGGACAATTAACCATTATAAAAACAGATGAAGAAAAAAATCTGGTTCCAGGAGCTGTATTTGGGGTATGGGCGACAGAAGATATTTATGCGCCATGGCAGTGTGATGAGAAGGGAGAGCCTCTCGAGGGAGAGGAACCCCTGGTGGCAAAGGATAGTCTGTGTGATAAAATTACAACAGATGAGAATGGAACTGGAACCTCTGAGTTGCTATATATTGGAAATTATCAGATGGCAGAAATGGAAGGTGCGCCCAACCATGTCAGATCAGATCAGGTATACGAGGTATCTTTCGAATACCCTTCGGATGACCGTGTGAAAATCGTATCCAGAAAACTGGAAGTGGGTAATCTCGTTATGCGTCCATCTATGGCTGTTTCCAAGATAGCGGATCGGACCAGAAATGAGGAGGGCGAAGAAGTTGCTTTCCAGAAAGAAACCGGCCGATTTACAGAGGAGAAGATTGCGGGTTGCTATAACGCGGGAGAGCAGATTCGTTATGAAATCACCGTGACCAATACCGGCAATGTGGATTTGTATCATCTTCGTCTGATGGATGATATTACCAGGCTAAATGATGCAGGACAAAAGTTAGAAGATTATGTGGAGAAAGAAAGTGCATCTTTTGTAATTCCGTCTGATCAGAAATATACCAGCAGCCTGGGTAATCCAGTATCCTGTTCTCTTCTGGGAGAGAATGGATCATGTATGATTCTTAATAAGCTGGCTGTCGGTGACAGCGTTACTGTTTTCTTTGAAGTAACAGTTTCTGCCGATGCCGCCAATGTGTACCGACTCAGAAATCTGGTTTCTGTAACTGCTTCCTATGATAACAATGAGGATGTTTCCAGCCAGAAATTGATTCCGGTTAATACGGAAGAAATGGTGGATGAGAACGGAAACCTTCTGACAGAAGATGAAGATAGTGTTCATATTCCGGGGGTTCCGAATCAAAATGTTGTGAAAACAGCAGACCGAACAAGTGGCTGTATCATAACAGATGGTATTTTAAACGGGACGAAAGTACCGGGGATCTATCATGCTGAGGAAGAAGTGATATTCTCCATTACGATTAAAAATAGCGGAACTGCGAATTTGAAAAAAATTCTGGTGACAGATATTCTTTCAGAAGAACTACGGAATGTTATAGATATAGACACTGCTACTTTCCGATTAGAGACAGTCGGAGGTTTCCTGATGACAGAGCAGGGGCGGCAGATTGATGCGAAGTTGATAGACAATACTCATGTGATGTTATGTGAAAATACAGATCCGGTTACAGGAGAAGGAATGCTTCTGCCGGACGATATGGTTTCGTTGGAGTTCCATTGCACATTGAAACAGGATGTTGCCAATCTCTATGATCTGGAAAATAAAGTGATGATTCATTCTTTCTATTATGATGGGCAAAAAGACCAGGAAGTTGCCCCAGTGGAAGATGCGGACATGATTGAAGTGCCTGGAATCCCGGAGGCTAAACTTGCCAAACTGGCAGATCGTACAACGGGCACTGTTCTGGTGGAAGGCAGATATGAGAAAAGAAAGATACCAGGTTCTTATAAGAATCTGGAACAGGTTACTTATCTCATTACAATTACCAATTCCGGAACAACAGATTTGTATGATCTGAAAGTGAGAGATGTCATGGAGGAACGCCTTCTGGATGCTTTTAAAAAAGGTTCGGTTTCTTTTCAATATGGAAGCTATCAGACAAAAAAGGAAGATACCATTGCAGCAACAAAAGTAGATGCTGAAAATACCGGAAATCAGTTTTGTATCAGATTGAACCGATTGAAAGCAGGAGACAGTGTCGAACTTTGCCTTAGTGGTACGGTCAATGAAAAAGCAGGAGAACTGTCAGAGTTGGAAAATAAAGCTTATGTGACTGCTCATTACAAAAAAGGAAATGAAGAGGCACTGAAAGATTATGAGAAGATTGTGGAAGAATCAGGAATTACTTATGCTCTTTTATATCATGCAAATAATGGGACTGCAGAAACAACAACAGACAGTGAGACCCCGGTCGTCGCCGGGAAAAAAGTTACTGTAAATGGGAATCCATTTTATAAGGAAGGATATGTTTTTCTTGGATGGAATACCAGGGAAGATGGCAGCGGAGAAGATTATGCCCCAGGGGTAACTCTTAGTATGCCATCTCAGGATGTACATTTATATGCTCAATGGGATAAAAGCGGCAGTATCCTGAAGAAACAATATGAGTATTCGCTTGTATATCATTCCAATAATAAAAAGAAGCAGGAGCAACCTGACAGCGAAACAAGATGTCTCGCAGGAACGATACTGACGCTGGATGCTAATATGTTTATTCATGAGGGCTATCGTTTCCTTGGATGGAGTCTTATTCCGAATGAAAAAGATTCATTGCTTCAGCCGGATTCTTCTTATCAGATGCCAAAAAAAGATGTACATTTGTATGCTCAGTGGGAGAAAGTGAAAACGGTAACTTTAACGTATCACTCCAATTATAAGAATGACATTCCAGGAGAGGAAAGTTTGGAAGAAACCCGAAAAGATTTTGAAACCCCTTGTCAGACCGGAACTGAAATAACGGTAAAACAATGTGATTTTGAAAGAGAAGATTATACTTTTGAAGGGTGGAGCCTCCGTTCGAATGCACAAAATGGCGATATGAAACCGGACCAAAATATGATATTAAACGAAGATACAGATTTGTATGCTGTCTGGAAACCAAAAGCGTCAGGAGCGGATCAATTCAGATATAAATTAACATATCATGGCAATAATGAAACGATGGATGCCTACGTCGACAGCGAAACCCCTTGTGTAAAAGGTAAAGACATTCTTCTGGATTCAAACCGATTTACTTATGATGGGTATGAATTTGCAGGATGGAATACAAAGGCAGATGGGACAGGAAAACAATTGGAAAACAGCACTTCTTTTTCTATGCCGGAAAGAAACGTGCATCTATATGCAATCTGGGTGAAAAAGGAGAAATGTAGGCTTACCTATCAGTCCAATTATCCGGCTGCTTCCGGAAAAACCAATCAGGAAGAAAAAACAGACTGTGAAACTCCTTGTCTGCCGCAAACAGAAGTGACTCTGGACGGAAACAGATTTCAATGTGATGGTCATGCCTTCCTTGGATGGAGTCTTCATCCGGATAACAGCAATGAAACCGCAGGTTTACTATTGCCGGAAGAAACATTTACTCTTACAGAAGATACCATATTATATGCAATCTGGACGAATCAGATTGAAGAATACTCTCTTCTCTATTCTTCCAACACGGAGACTCCAATATGGGAGACAGATCCTTACTCCCCATCTCCGGCAGGAACACCACGAAAACTGATACAGAATCCATTTCCGAATAAATCACAATCTTTCGTGGGATGGAGCCTTAAACCAGATGCAGGAGATGATTCGAAAGATATCCTTCATCCGGGAGATCGATTTGAACAACCAAACCGAAACGTGATTCTTTATGCCATTTGGAAAGAAGAGGAAGGTGTCACATTACAATATGACGCCAACGGTGGAACCATAAAAACATCAGCAGAACAATCTGAATCAGACCAGGAATCCGGCAATACCACACAAAATAACAGAGTACAGGATGAAGAAACCCCATGCGTACCAAACGATACCATTCGAATCGACGCCAATCCTTTTGCCAAAAAAGGATATCATTTCCTTGGATGGAGCAAGAAACCAACTGTGCTCTCCAAGGCAGATACATCAGTAGAGCTGATTTATCCCGGATGTGAATACACAATGCCTGACAAAAATATCATTCTGTACGCAGTCTGGGAAAAAAATACACAGCATACTTTTGATGACGATCCGGTAAGTGAAAGCCCATATACACCAATCGCCGTCACCGAGCTAATGAAAGACGATGACCGAATTAACATACCAGGAATCCCAATTCTGTCCGTTGCCAAAATGGCAGACCGAACCAAAGGAATTCAGCTGAAAAACGGTCGTTACGAAGGCAAGCGAAAACCAGGAACTTATTACAAAGATGAAACGGTAACCTGCAAAATCACAGTGTCTAACTCGGGTACTGCTGCAGCACTGGATCTAAAAATTAACGAACAACCTTCTCGATCCTGGAAAAAAGTCTTACAACCGGCAGGCTATACAGTATCTATGGGAGAAAACATAACAACTGCCATGGGAAAAACCATTTGCGTTTTAAGTAAAACAACCAATCAGATTACACTCGATCGACTTGACCCGGGAGATCAGGTTACTCTATATTACGAAGCCATCGTAAAAGAAACCAAAGTGACAGAAAAAACACTAAAAAACACAGTAGAAGTAAGTGGAAAATCAAATGACGGAACAACAATCCCAAAAACACACTTAATGACAGATTCCGATAATATTAAAATCGGTAATAAAGACAAACAACCAGAAAAAAACAAAATTATTAGTCAACATCCAAAAACAGGAGACAAAACTCCACTTGTTCCATTGAGCATCCTGACGATTGGAATGTTTCTGACAGCAATAATTATTTTTATCATAAACAAGAAAAAAATCACCCCGAATAAAAGATAAACACCTTTGCTGAAATAATATACATAAATTTAAGAAAAAACATAAAAAGATAGCGGAATGAAGATATAACATCGATCCGTAATCCATATATTATAGAAGAAATGTTATCTTCATTCCGCTATCATGCCTCTACCATAACCACTTATAAGCAGAAAAAATACTTGACAGAAAGACATTATTTTGATAATATATCTACTGTTGTAGCGAGGCGTGGCTCAGTTTGGTAGAGCGCTGCGTTCGGGACGCAGAGGCCGTGGGTTCGAGTCCCGTCGCCTCGACTATTGGTAAGATGTCGGAAGACCGTTTAAAATAGCGGTTTTTCGGCATTTTTTCTTTTTAATTATTTGGTTACAGTGGCTCAAAAAACAGGAAAAATTAACTTTCATGAGCCTTCTGATTTGTTTTTCCGTAATTTAACTCATATTTGAAGAGGGTATTTATTGAATTTGTAGTTCAAAAGAAAAAATGGGAGTGTATTTTAATCCAAATAACGGAAGTTTTGCTCGTGATAAAAATAGTAAAATATATGTTGATAAAACCGAACTCTCAACATTTCTTAATGATGTATTGGGAACAAACAGAAACTGTATTGCCGTCAGCCATGCCAGACGATTTGGTAAATCTCACGCAGCAGGAATGATTGATGCCTACTACAGTCTTGGAAGTGACTCCACAAAGTTATTTGAAGGTACGAAAATTGCCGCTGATCCAAATTATAAGAAATACCTGAATAAATACAATGTGATTCATCTGGATATATCCTCGGTATGGGATTCTCATAAAGAGGATCTGATTGAATCCATCCATGAGCGGGTTTGTGAGGACTTCCAGAAAGTATACGGTGACTCTTTAAAATACGGTAAAGATTTGTATTTATTAATACATGAGATTTATTCCATTACCGGAATACCTTTTGTTATTATTATTGATGAGTGGGACTGTGTGATTAGAAACAATACAGATAAAGAATTGGTACACAAATATCTGCAGTTTCTGCATACCTTATTTAAATCAGAAGAATCCAAATCCTTTTTATCATTATCATATATCACCGGAATTTTGCCAATTAAAAAGATAAAGGATGAAGCTGCATTAAATAATTTCAGAGGGTATACGATGTTGAAGTCAAGAATGTTTACAGAATACTATGGTTTTACAGAAGAGGAAGTCAAAGATTTATGTCAAAAGTATGATATGGATTTTGATAGTATCAAAGCATGGTATAATGGATATCTCATTGATGGCAGGCATATGTATAATCCGAATTCTGTGGTTCAGGCAATAGAAGAAAAAGAATATGATTCTTACTGGAAGAATACTTCATCTTTTGAAACGATTAATACCTTTATCACGATGAATTATGAAGGGTTGAAAGATGATATTATGACGATGTTATCCGGTGGAAAGGTAATGGTGGATACAACATCTTTTCAAAATGATTTTTCAGAGATTCATTCAAAGGATGATGCTCTAACCGCATTGATCCATTTGGGATATTTAGCATATGATGAAACCATGCTAAGTGCATATATTCCTAATTATGAAGTTGCCAAGGCTTTTCAGATGGCATTAAAATCAGGAAGCTGGACAGAAATATCAAGAGCGATTTCCACATGTGATGAACTTTTAATGGCAACGATTGCAGGGAAAGAAGAAAGGGTAGCGGAGTTGATTGAACTGGCTCATGATACCTACACTTCAGTTTTGAAATATAATGATGAGAATTCCCTGAGCTGTGTCCTCACTATGGCATATTTTACAGCACCGGCGTATTATAATATTGTGCGTGAAATGTCGTCCGGAAAAGGATTGGCAGACTTTGTATTTATTCCAAGAGCCAATGCAGGCAATCGACCGGCTATGGTTGTAGAATTAAAATACAATAAATCTGCAGAAACCGCAATTAAGCAGATCCAAGAAAATCGATATCATGGAGCATTATCCGATTATCAGAATAAGATTCTTCTGGTCGGAATTAACTATGACGCAGAAGGAAAAGATAAAAAGCATCACACCTGCGTGATAGAAGAGTGGCAGCAAAGGGCAACCTAAGAAACAAAAGAGGGTTGACTTGAAAAATAAAGTTTGTTAGAGTATAAAAAAGGGAGTAGCTTACCGATTAGACTCGGTTCACTTCTTCGTCAGGACAGTTATTGAATAAGATAACTCGGAAAGTGATGAAATTGCGAGACTTTTACTGTATATGCAGTAGGAGTCTCTATTTTTATACCTACTGCGAAATTAACAAAGAAGGAGAGGTAGTTATTATGTTCTTTCAAATTGGTAGTTTGGCAGTAGGTTTTTTGTTTTTGGTTAAAGGGGCAGATTGGTTTGTTGAGGGATCAGCAAACATCGCACAAAAACTGGGAATTCCACAATTGATTATTGGCCTTACGATAGTCGCAATGGGAACCAGTATGCCTGAAGCAGCAGTTAGTATTACAGCAGCGATGCAGCAAAATGCAGGCATCACTATTGGTAATGTCGTAGGCAGTAATATTTTAAACATTCTGATTATACTCGGTATTACAGCAATGATTACGAATGTTGCAATTCAGAAATCCACCCTATGTTATGAAATCCCATTTATGATGTTTGTAACAATTATTTTAATTATATTTGGGATCACAGGTGCAGAAGTAACTTTTGTTGAAGGTGTAATTTTTTTGATACTTTTTTTAATATATCTTGATTATCTTTTTATAATGGCAAAACAAGGAAAGAGTGATGAGGAAGAAACAAAGAATATACCAATCTGGAAATGTGTTTTGATGATTGTGATTGGTGGAATTCTGGTTGTGAAAGGGAGTGATTTCACAGTCAGTGGTGCATCTGAAATTGCTCGATGTTTTGGGATAAGTGAAAGGTTTATTGGACTGACAATTGTTGCTTTTGGAACATCTCTTCCGGAACTGGTGACATCATTGATCGCTGCAAAACGTGGAAATGCGGGAATTGCAATTGGGAACATTGTTGGAAGCAATATTTTTAATATTCTTTTTGTTATTGGAACAAGTGCTCTCATTTATTCTGTTCCTTTTGAAAACAAATTTATTGTGGACACGATAATTGCAGTTGCAGCGGGTGGTATTTTATGGATTGGCACGTTTAAAAATAAAGAATTAAGGAAGAAATGTGGCGTTATTATGCTGTTATGCTATACGGCATATTTTATATATTTGTGTATAGTCTGACTCAAATATGGCTTATTTAAGACATATTTGAGAGATTATCTATAAAAATCCCCGACACCAGTGAGATGCCGGGGATAATATAATATTACGGACTATTTAAAAGAAAAAATGCCGGAACTTGACTATTCTTCCCCTTTAACAATTTCAGTTGTAGGCGATGGAGATGTTGAAGATGATGGTGATGGATATTTGAACTTTATATTTCGTGTCAGTGATGGGGTTAAGAAAATTATTGTAAAGCAAGGGCGTACAACTGGAAGAATCGAAGGATTTACGAATCTTTCCACAGAGAGAACTCGTCTGGAATATGAATCTATGAAGATTCGAGAAGCCATTGTCCCTGAGTATATTCCAAAAATATATTTATATGATGAAGATAATCAGATATTTATTACAGAAGATGTATCTCTACTGTGATATATTCTTCAGAGTATAGCTCTCTTGAAGATTTGGAAAAACAGTATCATGCCATCGGTGTTTCTGTTGTAATGGATCAGAAAATGATTGTAAATCGGGATAAATACAGGAATACCGATGAGTGGCTGGATGATATGATTGAGATAATGAAAATATATCAAAAAATCTGTAACGAATAAATTATTTAAATGAGAAACTTTTAAACAACAAGGTGTGAACATTGGCATAACGAGCTGGAGATTGGACTTGTTTTGGAAGGCTCTATGTCAGTAAGATGTTCCGGTAAACATAATATAATGTTGGACAAAGGCGAAGTATATTTTTGTAATCGAAATGTGATGCATTCCATGAGGCAGGAAAAAAGAAGACTGGCTGGCGGTATGGATTGGATTTATCATTATTACAATAGGTGCAATTGCTGTGATTACAGGAACATTCGATTTCAGCGCTGCAAAGTTTAGTACATGGGGAAATGGTACAGACTTCCGAAATTTATTCTTGGTTTCTTCGCAGCCTCATTAATTGCTTCCTTTGTAGTTCTTCCGGCAGTGGGAAAAGAAGCTGTTTCGGCAATCAATGGTATATTGGATCAGTATAAGGACTGGGCATTTGTTCTGGCATTTACCAGTATCGGACTGGATACCAATTTCCGTGAAATCGAAGAACAGTTCCAGGGTGGAAAACCTTTGACTCTTTATGTGGTAGGACAGTTATTTAATATTATTTTGACATTTGCTGCTGTGTATCTTTTGTTAAGCGGAAAATTCTTCCCGCTACCAAATCTTGCAGTATAGACGACGGAAAACAGATTTTTTCGAGTTGAGAAAAGGATGGTAACTATGAGAAAAAGGGCAGGGAAGAAGAGAAATCTTTTTCATATCATAAATTATATCGTTTTGGCATTAACAATAATCACAGCAGTTTATATCATGGCAAATGGTATGGGACTGGTCGACAGCCTGGATTTTGGAGCGGGTGCATATTATTATGCGGATATTCCTGAATTTTCGAAATATACAGATGGAACATGGTACACATCACCGGTTTCCATGCAGGTACTTATCGCATTGTTTATCATCTGGGGTATCTTCATGTATAAAATCTGGGGATGGATTGAGAAAAAAGATGATCACAGATGAGGATTTGAAAAAGGGGGATTAACCAGTTAATCCCGGATTTGAGCAAGGGCCTTTTTAAATTGTACTGAAAATAAAATGGCTGTGAATGTTACTGCAATAATATCAGCCACCGGTTCCGCCATATATACTCCTAAAGTAGGATTGGATACAATGTGAGGCATAATATAGATAAGTGGAAGCAGTAATAATAAGTCACTTTTTGTTGACATACATAGATGTAGGTGATATATTTATAACACAAAAAGTTATAAATATATTACTTGGAGGCGTTGCCATGAAAACAAAGGTATCATTAAAAGAATTAGTAGGTACGAAAATTGTGTATGCACTGTTGCTCTTCTGTTATTATTGGATGTGGGCGAGACGGGACTGGCATGATTACTATAGGTCCATTCAATATGCAGTTGCAGGATTTACGATTTTATTTTTATTAATGCAGGTAGACCGAATCCGGAAATACAGTAAAGAAACAAAAGATGAGATGGCGGTTCAGAATCTGAGACGGGCCGATGCAATCTGTTTGAAGATTATGATTGTAGCTGCTGTTGTCATCGCATTTGCGGGAGCAATCACAGTATTTGATGGTATCATGTCTGGATATGCTCTTGTCGGAACCATCCTTGTTTTGTCAATTATTCGCTTTCTGATATTCTGTATTATGGACAGTAAGGGGGTCTAAGTATGGCTCTCAAAACCAAAATAAAAGAATATCGTGAAAAAGCCGGACTTAAGCAGGTTGAGCTGGCTGAATTGGTACATGCACGGCGTGAAACGATTGTTCATCTGGAAAATGGACGATATAACCCATCTTTAAAATTGGCTATGGATATTGCAAAAGTTTTTTCCGTTTCTGTTGAGGAATTGTTTGAATTTATAGAGGAAGAGGATAATTAAGGAGCTTCCTGATACTTCGTTATTTTGGCTCAGCATTTTTCGAGGTATAAACATGGTACATACTTGCAAATATAAATCGCCGATTGGGAATATGCTTTTAGCTGCGGATGAAACAGGACTTACCGGTTTGTGGTTTGAAGGACAGAAATATTTTGCAAATACACTTCCGGATGAGCATATTTCACAGGAAACGGAGATTCTCACAAAAACAAAAAAATGGCTGGCTGTGTATTTCTCTGGCGTAGAACCGAATTTTACGCCACCTCTCCATCCGACCGGATCCGCATTCAGACAGGCTGTGTGGCAGATTTTATTGCAGATTCCCTACGGACAGACGATTACATATGGAGAAATTGCGCATAGAATGTGCGAACAGAAAAACATTTCCCGTATGTCTGCCCAGGCAGTTGGCGGTGCAGTGGGACATAACGAAATTTCGATTATCATTCCCTGTCATCGCGTTGTAGGTTCAAACGGCAGTCTGACAGGCTATGCAGGAGGAATTGACAAAAAAATTGCACTTCTTGAGCTGGAACATGCAGATATGAGTCAGTTATTTATTCCAAAGAAAGGAACCGCACTCTAGGATGTACGGATCCAAAACAGGAAATTGAGAATCAGTTCGTAAAAAAATGGTTGCCATACGGATTAAAAGAGAAAAATTGTGAATCGATTCGTACAAAAAACGAGAAAAATACGAATTAAACTTGAGAGTTGTTGATTTAAGCTGTACATAAAGTGAAAAAAATCGGCTTGGAATTGAGAATTACAGATTTCGTCCGTACAAATGACGTGAAATGTACGGACTGGATTTCGACATTGAACATATCATTCGTATCATCCTATTCACACCGACTACCGTAAAGATTCCAAGTCCGATAGAGTCCATCACAAGCATGATCCTGTCGTATGTGACTCTTCTGCTCCCTTCCAGAAGCCCTTTCTTGTAATAAAGCACCAGGAAAACAATACAGGATGTGACCACGGCAGTAAGCGCATAGGTGGAATTCTGGAATACACTGGGCGGAATGATTCCCAGCACAATGTCCAGGATCATTCCACCGCCTACTGCGGGCACAACTCCCAGGATGAATACTCCGAATATGTCCATCTTTTTCTCCATTCCCACCATGGCACCTGATGCTGCGAATGCCACGGTTCCCATTATTTCCATAATAAATGTAATGATATCTTGATAATCCATAATTTTTCTAATACAGTCCTTTTTTGTTACAAATCTGATTGTTTCATTCTCTGTATGTAGAGCAGTCAAGCAGATTCGCTCCCCGCATGATCAATCAGCAGTTCCGCATCGATGCCAAACATCTTATAGAGGCAGTCCTCAGAAATAACAGACGTATAAGCAATATCTCCCATGGTATGGATCCCATATCCGGCAAGCTTTTTCTCCGTCCTGGATCCAATCATCCTGAAATCGCTTTAGAAATGAGGTATTGTTATGACATTCGGTGAGAAAGTAAAAACATTGAGAAAGACAAAAGATATGAGTCAGACCCAGCTGGCTCAGGCAGTCGGTGTATCTCTAAGAACAGTAGGCGGATGGGAGAAAGAAGGACGTTACCCAAAGCAGCATGAT
>JAQYIU010000022.1 GCA_028721415.1 Lachnospiraceae bacterium
GACTTTCTTTCCCATCCAGATACAGATTTACAGCATATATCTTATCCTCAACGGATACTTTCCTCTTAGACATAAAATATACTCCCTCCTAAGTGACAAGTTTTTATTATTTCACTTGTCTACCTAGAAGGGAGCATATCAAAATGACAACAGCCTCACGGCTTTTCCTTTATTGCACTGTCCATTCACCATATCTGACATTTCTTTGATGCTTCTGGTGTTCCCCGATGATTTTTTCCATCCAAATCATGTCATACCAGGTATTAAACTTGTATCCACTATTGTGGAAGGTCCCCACAAGATGAAATCCCGTTTTTTCATGAAAATGATAGCTGTCATTACTCAAATGTTCATCTTCCTCTTTGGGAACTGCTATGCATGCATTCATATTCAAAACCCCAATACGTTTCAGGGCGTCTTCCAGGGCATGATAGAGTAACTTTCCAACTCCCGTTCTTCTGGAATCTTTTCGCACATAAACCGTCACTTCCACAGACCAGTCATAGGCTTTCCTGTTTTTGAATTTATCTGCATATGCATATCCAAGAATTTCACCTTCTTCTACCGCTTTTATGTATGGCAAGAACGATGAAATATTTCGTATTCTTTCCTGAAAATCACACAGAGAAGGTACATCGTATTCAAATGATATGGCGGTATCCCGAACATACGGTGCATATAATGATAGAAGTTCTTTTGCATCTTCTATTTTTACCGGCATAATTTCCATTTCTTCTTCTCCTTCCAACTACCTCTACTGAGATGCAATTCTTTTCCTTCGCATCTGTCTGTAATTGATAGACCACATAAAGTTTTTTCTTCGTCAAGCTCTGCATCATATTTTCGCTTTATCTGTCAGTCAAAATTCCGGATTGGAAGGAATGACGATCGCAGCAATAATATACGCCAGAAATCCGCTGCCACCCATGGCACAGAAAAGTATCCATCCAAGTCGGACTAATGTAGGGTCAATATCAAAATATTCTGCGATTCCTCCACATACACCATCTAACATTTTATTATTATTTGATTTATAAAGTCTCTTATTCATAATTAAAATCCTCCAAAAAAATATAGTACCACATACAATTTGATACGATACTTGTACACATTTTTATCTCATCCTTTCATGGAATCGTTGTTTAAGAATTCTCTTCTGTACTGAGATGGGGTGATTCCTTCCGCTTTTTTAAAGGCTTTGGTAAATACCCGATAGTCTCCATATCCTACCTGTCCGGCAATTTCTGCCACAGAATATGACGTGGAAAGAAGCAGTTTCTTCGCTTTTTCCATGCGGATATTTGTCAGATAGGCTAAAAATCCCACTCCAATCTCATTCTTAAACAGCTGGCTAATATACTGGGGATTCAGGTGAAATTGTTCAGACAGAACCGAAAGGCTCAGATCCTCTTCCAGATGCTCCTGCAAATATCTGGTAATTCCCGTGATTACCCGCTCTTCCTGTTCCGTCGATTCTTCCTTGGAAAACACTTTCTTTTCATAGAGGGAAATCTTCAGATTATCAATGCAGGTTCCAAATTCCTCGTAATTGACCGGTTTCAAAATGTAGTCGGTGATCTGAAGACGCAGTGCCTGCTGACAATAGGAGAAATCATCATATCCCGAAACAATCACAAAGGCTGTCTGAGGATGTTTGATCCGACTCATCTGAATTACCTTCAGTCCACTCATAATCGGGATATTGATATCCATAATCACAATATCCGGATGAAGCGTATCAATCTGTGTCAATGCCTCCATTCCGTCAGCCGCCTCACCAATTACCTCGCAGTCATGGGCGTTCCAGTCAAAGAGCTTCTTGAAGCCCTCCCGTATCATAATCTCGTCGTCCACCAGTAACACTTTTAATTTTTTCATTCCATTCCTCCAGCTTTACATCTCTTCATTTACCGGCAAGAGCATGTGCGCTGTCACGCCGCCTGCCTTGTTTTCTGTATACCATAACCCACATTTTTTTCCACAGAGCAGTTTGATTCGTTTTTGTACATTTAATACTCCGATACTGTTACCCTCCAGCTTTGGAGCCTGTTTATCATAATGTAAAAGAAGCTCATCAACTTTTTCTTTTGCACCTTCCGTAAATCCACTTCCGGAATCCTTGACCTGAATCTCCATATATTCCGGATTCTCTGCTGAGAGCTGAGCCGCAATCGTAACCTCACCTCGGTAGCCTTTATTTTTCAGACCGTGCAACAGGCTGTTTTCCACAATAGGCTGTAAGATGAAGTTTGGAACCAGTACCCCACCCAGATTCGGATCAATGTCATAATTGCAAATGAGTTCCGGATACCGATAACACATCAGCTCCATGTAGGCCTCCAGTAATTCCAGTTCATCATCCAGCGCCACCATCTGACGATCCACCTTCACGCTTAGCCGGAAGAAATCCACCAGGCGCATCAGCAGATCTGCCACCGGCTTGTCATCATTAAGCTGGGCCTGGATCCGAATGGTGTCCAAAGTATTGTACAGGAAATGTGGATTCACCTGACTTTTCAGATAAAGCATGGACATTTTCTGCTCCACCAGCTCTCCCCGAAGAATATCCGGATTCTCTAGAGTAAGGTAAAAAGACATGGTCATCAAGGTGATTCCCATCCCACTGATCAGCCAGGTATGGTGGAGTCCCTGTAAAATGCACACGACCACTTCCACAAGCAGTGCGACTCCAATAGCAAACTTCTTCTTCCGGTCAATTTGTTTCCAATTACTAACCAGCAAGCCTCCACAGAGAATCAAATAGAATGTGGTAGAAATATAACAGACACTGACATGAATCCCATCAGAATAATTTCCCTGTGCCGTAACAGCATAATGAACTGGCAAGACCAGAACTCCCAGCTCTGCGATTGCCAGATAAATTTTGGCCACCAGATCCAACCGCCTTGGCTTGCCTGTTTCTTCTTCAATCAGAATCGCAATATATTCATAGAATAGAAACACCACCAACACCATCGTGCCGATAAAAATGCGATGAAAAATATTATTGAGAAGTACCGGTACCGTGTCAAGATGATTGACCGTATAAATGGTTATCCCATCAAAAATCAGATGAATAATTACTACAAGAAGCAATATGGAAAACGTTTTGTGAAGTTTATGGTTCTTCTTCTCCGCAGAAAAATATACAAACGCCACAAAAGACATGATCATTAATAAAGCAATTTCCATTCGCACCATAGTTTTTTCCCTCCTCATATATCATAATTATATCGCTTTCGGCGGATTAGCGATAGTTCAAAATGCAGAGCAATGTGTCAATTTTATAGATA
>JAQYIU010000023.1 GCA_028721415.1 Lachnospiraceae bacterium
TGTAATGTGACGATGTCGGATGACACATATTCTTTAAAACAGGAATTGATGAAAGTATCAAAATCCTTTTGGGAAGAATGAGAACCGGAATCTCTACATCCGGACAGACTGATGGTGATGAAAATAAAAAACAACAGAGAATAAACTTTCACATATTTTTTGTGCCGTTGCTTCATCCCAAATACTCCTTTTCTTTATGATGAGATATCATTGAAGATCATCAGGTGGATTCCACCTTCTTTGATAGTATATTTATGATTTACAGAGAAAATTATAGCATTTGAATGAAGAAAAACAAGGGAAAGGAAAGAAGATTTGCTAAATTGACCATAGACGAATATTTCTATTTATCTTATAATAAAGAAATACGCAATCTTTGTGTGCTGAATAAAGAAATTTCCAGTAAAAATATATGATGAAATGGGAGGCATATATGAGCAAAAAACCATACTATATTACGACAGCAATTGCATATACATCCGGTAAACCACATATCGGTAATACTTACGAGATCGTACTGGCTGATGCGATTGCAAGATTTAAAAGAAAAGAAGGATATGATGTCCGTTTCCAGACCGGAACCGACGAACACGGACAGAAAATTGAGCTTAAGGCAGAAGAAGCTGGTGTTACTCCAAAAGAATTTGTGGACCAGACTGCAGGCGAGATTAAAAGAATCTGGGATATGATGAACACATCCTACGATAAATTTATCCGTACCACTGATGAAGATCATGAGAAACAGGTTCAGAAGATCTTTAAGAAATTATATGATCAGGGCGATATCTACAAAGGATATTACGAGGGAATGTACTGTACTCCTTGTGAATCCTTCTTCACAGAATCTCAGCTGGTAGATGGCAAATGTCCGGACTGCGGACGTCCATGTCAGCCTGCAAAGGAAGAGGCTTATTTCTTCAAGATGAGCAAATACGCTGACCGTCTGATCGAGCATATCAATACTCATCCGGAATTTATTCAGCCGGAATCCAGAAAAAATGAGATGATGAATAACTTCCTTCTTCCGGGACTTCAGGATTTATGTGTATCCAGAACTTCTTTCTCCTGGGGTATTCCGGTAGATTTTGATCCAAAACATGTCACCTATGTATGGCTGGATGCTCTGACCAACTATATTACCGGTCTTGGATATGATGTTGACGGAAATAATGACGAATTATTTGAAAAATACTGGCCGGCAGACCTTCATCTGATCGGAAAAGATATTATCCGTTTCCATACTATTTACTGGCCAATTTTCCTGATGGCACTGGATCTTCCTCTTCCAAAACAGGTATTTGGACATCCATGGCTGCTTCAGGGCGACGGCAAGATGAGCAAATCCAAAGGAAATGTCATTTATGCCGATGATCTAGTATCATTATTTGGAGTGGATGCCGTTCGTTACTTTGTTCTTCATGAGATGCCATTTGAAAACGATGGTGTGATTACCTGGGAACTTCTGGTAGAACGTATGAATTCCGATCTTGCCAACACTCTTGGTAACCTGGTTAATCGTACCATCTCCATGTCCAATAAATATTTTGGCGGCGTGGTTGCCAACTGTGGTGTGACAGACGGATTTGATAAAGATCTGATCGATATTGCTCTGGACACCAAGCATAAAGTTGTTCAGAAAATGTCCAAATTAAGAGTTGCAGATGCCATGACAGAAATCTTCAATCTGTTCAAACGCTGCAACAAATATATTGATGAAACCACTCCTTGGATTCTTGCAAAAGATCCGGCACAGAAAGAGAGATTATCCACTGTACTGTATAATCTGGTAGAGAGCATTACCATTGGTGCTTCCCTGTTATCCTCTTTTATGCCGGAAACTGCAGAAAAGATTTTTGCTCAGTTGAATTCTTCTGAGAGAACCATGGACGAACTTGAGATGTTCGGTCTTTATGAATCCGGCAAGAAAGTGGTAGAAAAACCGGAGATTCTTTTTGCAAGACTGGATGTAAAAGAAGTTCTTGCTAAAGTTGAGGAAATGTATGCGGCAAGACAGGCAGCCGATGAGCCGGAAGAAGAGGAAAATGTAATCGATATCGAGCCAAAGGCTGAGATTACCTTTGATGATTTTGAAAAGATGCAGTTCCAGGTTGGTGAGATCATTGCATGTGAGGCAGTGAAGAAATCCAGAAAATTACTTTGTTCCCAGGTTAAGATCGGAAGCCAGGTGAAACAGATTGTATCTGGTATCAAAGCCCATTATACACCGGAAGAGATGGTAGGCAAGAAAGTTATGGTTCTTGTGAACCTGAAACCGGCGAAACTGGCTGGTGTTCTTTCTGAGGGTATGCTTTTATGTGCTGAGGATGAGAATGGCGAGTTGTCTCTGATGGTACCGGAGAAAGAGATGCCGGCAGGAGCTGAAATCTGCTAGGACAGACAGTTCTGATCCGTGAATGAACGGACGACGAAGAGATGACGGCGGGAAGCGAATATAAGTTTTTTTGGCTCCACCTCCCCCGGACGGTTCTGGGACTAAGAAAAAGGCAGGCGGGAAACCGGTGCTGTCTGCCACCGGTTTCGGGCGTTGCCCTTATGAAAGCAGGCCAATGACAATGTTTTGTGCAAGCACAACATGTCATTGTTCCTGCTTTTTTTCCGCTCCAGAGGCCGTCTGAGTATTGTGAATCGGAAGGTGTCCCCTTGATGGGACATCGAAAAGTTTTGAATCATAGTTACTCAGACTTTATGGAAGAATACGGCAATTTTATTCCCGGAACACGACTATGAACGTAGTGAGGTGGAGTGTGGAGGGAATGAAAATTGGCCGTTATTCTGTCCTAAAAATCCTGAGTAGAATAACTCAAAACAGAGAGGAGACCCGATATGATTTTTGATTCCCATGCGCATTATGATGATGCGCAGTTTGATGAAGATAGAGTGGATGTGTTGTCTCATCTGAAGGATGCTGGTGTAGAACGTGTTGTGAATATCAGTAATGGATGGGATGATTTGTTAAAGACGTTAGATTTGATTAAGGAGGTTCCTTTTCTTTACGGAACGGTGGGGGTTCATCCCTGTAAGGTCAGTGAGTTAAATGAAGCGAGAATGGAGCAGATGAAAGACTTTTGTTCCAGAGATAAGATTGTTGCTGTTGGGGAAATCGGACTGGATTATTATTGGATGTCGGATCCGAAAGATGTGCAGAAGGAATGGTTTGTCCGACAACTTCGTCTTGCAAAGGAAGTGAATCTGCCTGTAGTGATTCACAGCCGGGATGCTTCCCAGGATACTTTTGATATCATGAAAGCAGAGCATGCCGGTACGACCGGCGGTGTGATCCACTGTTATTCCGGTTCTCTGGAAATGGCAAGAGAATATGTAAAAATGGGGTATTATCTGGGAATAGGTGGTGTTGTTACATTTAAAAATTCCAAGACCCTTAAGAAAGTTGCGGTTGAAATCCCGTTGGAGAATATTGTAGTTGAGACGGATTGCCCATATCTTGCACCGACACCCCACCGGGGCAAACGAAATTCATCGGCTTATCTGCCGCTGGTCATCGAAGAAATCGCCAGGCTGCGAGATATTTCCCCGGAAGAAGTAGAACAGGTTACCTACGAAAACGCAAAAAGGCTTTATGGCATTAAAAATTAACCATTCCCATTACATCGCAAGAGGAGGAAATGTATGGCAACATTAGGAAATCCCCAGGAAACCATTGCAGTATTACAAAAATATGGTTTTAATTTTCAGAAAAAATATGGTCAGAATTTTCTGATTGATACTCACGTGTTAGACAAAATCATTGCAGCAGCCGAGATTGGACCGGATGATTTTGTACTGGAAATCGGTCCGGGTATCGGTACCATGACCCAGTATCTGGCCGAGTCTGCCAGAGAGGTCGTTGCAGTGGAAATTGATAAAAATTTGATTCCGATTCTGGAAGATACACTGTCTGATTATAATAATGTGACAGTAATCAATGATGATATTTTAAAAGTAGATATTCAGAAACTGGCGGAAGAAAAAAATGGGGGAAAGCCTATTAAGGTTGTGGCAAATCTCCCATATTACATTACAACCCCGATTATTATGGGGTTGTTTGAGAGCGAAGTTCCACTGGGTTCTATCACGGTTATGGTGCAAAAAGAGGTGGCAGATCGGATGCAGACCGGACCTGGTTCTAAAGATTATGGTGCGCTCTCGCTGGCAGTGCAATATTATGCCAAACCATATATTGTGGCAAATGTACCGCCTAACTGTTTTATGCCTCGTCCGGCAGTCGGTTCTGCGGTCATCCGTCTGACCCGCTATGAAGAGAAACCAGTGAAAGTGAAAGATACCGCCTTCATGTTTAAGTTAATTCGAGCTTCTTTTAATCAGAGAAGAAAAACTTTACAGAATGGGCTCCATAATTCCAGTGAACTTCAGATTCCAAAAGAAAAAGTAGTGCAGGCACTGGAAGAAATGGGACTTCCTGCCTCTGTCCGGGGTGAAAAATTAGATCTTGCCCAATTCGCGAGATTAGCGGATCTTTTGTGTGAATAATGTAAACTTAGAATACTGATTATATGGTTATCGGATTATCCTTTTTATCATAAAAATGATATACCTGAATACATTAGTGAAAAAAGGAATGTTTTCATGATGGATTATCATAGAATACTCTCTTATTTATATCGATATGATAAAAATGATAAAAAGGAATGCAGAGGCTTCGTTAAGGCAGAGCAAAAGAGAAGCGGTCTGAAACTGACCATTCAGATTGCGGATGATCGCCTGATGGAAGACATGAATCTGGATCTGTGTTTTTATCAGAAACAGGAAAATGGCTGGAAAATGTGGCGGCTGGATCAGTTAAGCTCCGGAAATCATCAGGAAGAAATCGTTGTTTTTTATCCGACAGAGCGACTGCCGGAAGGATTCGATATCCGACAGCAGTACGGAATTTTATTTCTCTATCAGGACTCCTTTTTCTATGGGAGTGTCTGGATTGGGGATGGGATTCCGGTTGCCCAATTAATGGAGAATGATCATTCAAAAGAGGAATTCGTGAAAGAAGAACCGGAACAGGAGAGGAAAGAAGAAATACCAATCGTAGAACCTGTTTTGGAGGATCAGGAGGAATCGATGGAAGCCATTCTATTGGAAGAAATAGAAAAGAATGTTTTAGAGAATGATTTTGATGAAAATCCATTTCAGAAAGAGGAAGAGAGAGAACTCGAAGAGGACATAATCCGGGAAGAAAAAGAGAGAAGCCCCGAAGAGGAGATAATTCAGGAAGAGAAAGAGAGAGAACCCGAAGGGGACATAATTCAGGAAGAGAATGAAAGAAAATCTAAAGAAGAAATATCCACAATCAATGAAGATTTACTGACAAAAATGTGGATAGATACCGAGAAAAAGGCGCAGCCGGTGGATAACATTTTTAATCGGGCCTTCCGTCGGGGATATCAGATTTCTGTGGAACAACTTGCCCGGTTTTCTCCGGAAGCCGGAAAAATGGCAGAAAATCAGTTTTTATTGAAAGGTTATCACCGATATCAGCATTTGTTGGCTGGAAAAGTGATGTATGCTGGACAGGAGAGGTATTGTATCGGGGTGCCGGGAATTTATGAAAATCGGGAGCGTTACATGGCGGAAATTTATCAGTTCCCAATTTTTTTATCGTTGACAGAAAATCGAATAAAGACAGGAGGATTTGGATATTGGCTTCATTTACTGCAGGAATAGTATGACGTCCCAAAACCATTCAACTGGAGGAGCGAATCATGAGAAAATATACCGAGGATGAAAAATTTATGAAAGATGCCATCCGGCAGGCCAAAAAGGCGGGTGCCATCGGGGATGTGCCCATTGGATGTGTCATTGTTCATGAAGGAAAAATCATTGCCAGAGGGTATAATAAACGGAATAAAAATAAGACGGTCCTTGCTCATGCGGAACTTCTTGCCATGAGCAAAGCCTGTAAAAAAATCGGGGACTGGCGTCTGGAAGAGTGCACTATGTACATTACGCTGGAGCCTTGCCAGATGTGTGCGGGGGCTATCGTCCAGGCAAGAATTCCGAGGGTTGTGATCGGCAGTATGAACCCCAAGGCCGGATGCGGCGGTTCCATCCTGAATCTTCTGGAAATGCAGGAATTTAATCATCAGGTCAATGTGACCAGAGGGGTGCTTAATCAGGAATGTTCGGAGATGCTCTCGGACTTTTTCCGGGAACTGCGGAGAAAACAAAAAGAAAAGAAAAAACAGAGGCAGATGGCAGAAAATTGATGGCTGCCAATATCAAATTATATATTGACAGATATTTTAAAATCCGCTATACTGGTATTTACCGTGCAGCTGGGGAGTTAGCGGCGTCCTGTACCTGCAATCCGCTATAGCAGGAGTGATGGTTGGCCCCGGATGTCCTGTGGATGGAGCTGCCCTCTATAAGTGGTGTTGACAATTGGGTCTCGCGCAATGGGAACCTTTGAACCGTGTCAGGTCGGGAACGAAGCAGCACTAAGAAG